>CAYXAC010000244.1:0-1535 GCA_964463025.1 uncultured Ruminococcus sp. | reverse complement strand
ATACTCAAAATTCAACATTCCAGACGGCGAATTCGTGTCGATAATGCTGCCGCCGTTTATCGTTTCAGTAGCGCTTATCACCGCTTGTTGCTTGATTTTTGTAAAATCAGAGCCGCTTGAAATTCAGGAAAAAGCGGCGGCATTACCCATCGCAAGAACGGCAATTTACCTACTTTTGTTTACATTTTCGATACTTATCGTCTTTAGAGCAATTCCCTATCAGCTCGGACTTATAATAATTCCGCTTGCAATTTTACTGCTTGACCGCGAGGCTCTTTTGCAGGTTGACTACGGACTGCTACTTACCTTTGTGTTCTTCTTTATCTTCTCGGGAAATATGGCGAGAATTGAAGTGGTCAGGGATTTCTTCTCTATGCTGCTGGAGCAGAACACGCTTATTTTCTCGGCTATGAGCTGTCAGATTATCAGCAACGTTCCGTCGGCAATTCTGCTCTCGCAGTTTACCGAAAACTACCGCGAGCTGTTGCTCGGTGTTAATATCGGCGGTGTCGGCACGCTTATCTCCTCGCTTGCAAGCCTTATAACCTTTAAGGAATACACGAAGCAGGACCCGAAGCACACGCTTGGATATATAGTCAAATTCACTGCGTTTAACTTCGCGTTTTTGATTATACTTATTTTGTTCTGTCTTATTTTCGGCTAAATCGGGACGTCGAGACGCCGTCCCCTACATAACTTTCAAAAGGACTCCAAAAAGGAGTCCTTTTACATTATATCGGGATATATCCCCTGCTCACAAAGCAATTTTAAGGCGCTTACCACGCTTGTTTTATCCTCTTTGTAGGTGATGCCATGCCATTTGTCCTCGCTCTCAAGCACTCTTACGCTCACCCTTCCCTCTCGTATAAGTTCAGAAACAACCGAGGGAATATAAAACTCGCATTTCAAGGGATTTTTATCAAGATTTTCATCAAGAAAAGCCTCGAATCGTTTCTTGCATTCTCGGGCAAACGAGGGTGTAAAGCCCCAGAAATTCATAGAAACGAGAGAGGCAGAGTCAAGGGGATGCTTCTCACCGTTTTCATTATAATAAATCTGCCCGCTGTCCGTAAAAACCTCGGTGCGCTCCACTATTTCCGTGAGGATTCCCTGCTCTGCGCGGCATATCCCGCGCGAAACGCTGCCACTCTCGGTGACGGTATTCTCAATGCGATAGCCGACCATTGCGAAGCTGCCTTCGGTCGTATTTTCAAGAAATCTATATATCCTCTCAAATGCGTGAGAGCCGTAGTAGTCGTCTGCATTGATGACCGCAAATGGTTCGTCGATTCCGTCAAGGCAGGCAATAGCGTGCGCAGTTCCCCAGGGCTTCATTCGCCCCTCGGGTACTCGGTAGCCGCGCGGAAGCATATCCAGCTCCTGATAGGCGTAATGCACGCGGATATCCTTGCCCTCAAGGTGCTTATCCATCACCTCGCGGAAGTCATTTTCGATTTTCTTTTTAATAATAAAGGTAACGTCGCGAAAGCCTGCCCTTATCGCATCGTAAATCGAATAGTCGATTATTATATGCC
>CAYXAC010000243.1:0-1548 GCA_964463025.1 uncultured Ruminococcus sp. | reverse complement strand
AAAGACGGAACGTCAGTATCGTCCGCGCCGATTCCGATATTTCTTAATTTTTTCTTGAAATCCTCAAACATTTGGGCACTTCCTTTCTTTTTATCTTCTATTAAAAAGCTTCCGTCCGACTCTGACGAGTGTCGAGCCCTCCTCGATGGCGATACGGTAGCTGTCGCTCATACCCATCGAAAGAATCCCGCCCT
This sequence comes from uncultured Ruminococcus sp., assembly GCA_964463025.1. Taxonomy (GTDB): domain Bacteria; phylum Bacillota; class Clostridia; order Oscillospirales; family CAG-272; genus UBA1740. The sequence goes on along the minus strand of CAYXAC010000243.1, from coordinate 1,354 downwards.
CAAAGCCGTAGGTTCTGTTTAATCTATCATAAAGCTCGCGCGTAAGACGGAAATAAGGCCTGATTTCCTCCGGCTCGTCGCACACGGGTCCCATCGTCATAAGTCCCGCGATGGAAATGCCCGAAAGCTTCCTCGCCTCCAGGAAAAATGCCTCGGCATCCTCGGGAAGAACTCCGTCTTTTTGTTCCTCTCTTGCCGAATTTATCTCAATTAGTACGGGTATGCGCCTGCCGACTCGCCTTGCCTGCTTGTCTATCTCGATAGCGAGTGCCATATTGTCGAGCGAGTGTATCAGTCCGACCGATTCAATAATCAGCTTGACCTTGTTCCTCTGCAGATTGCCAATCTCGTGCAGCGTTGGAGTAAGCCCCGCCTCGCGAAGCAGGTCGCCTCGCCTCTTTAGCTCACCGGGGCGGTTCTCACCAATCTCGGCAGCACCGCATCTCACAAGCTCGGTAAGCTCCTCGTCGCTGCCACTCTTGGTCACCGCAACGAGCGTTACCTCCCTGCCGTAACGGCTTGACAGCGCATCTATCTCCGCCCGAAGCTCGTCGAAATTGCTTTTTATATACTCAAGCCCCTTCATTTTCGCCTCCGATAGAGATTTTCAGACAACAATACCCTGACTTTAATAATTATAACATAACATTTTTCGGATTTCAAGACCTAAAATATGTTTTTTTGAAAAATATTATTGCTTTTACATATTGATTTTATCTAACTTTTGTGATACAATTAAAATAGAAAAATATTGACATTTGAAGAAAGGGAGCTAACTATGCACGAAAGGCTTCTTGGCGCGAGCCTGCCGACTACGGCGGCACTGGCATATCTTGGCGATGCACGCCACGCACTCTTTGTCAGGCGAATGCTCGTCGAGCGCGGAATTTGCAAGTCGGGCGAGCTTAACGAAGCCTCGCTTCGCTACGTTACCGCAGAGTCGCAGGCGACGATGATGCGAAAAATCGAGCATCTGCTCCTTGAGGACGAGCTTGATGTCTACAAGAGAGCCGCGAACTCGGGACACCTGAATAAACCGAAGCACGCGAGTGCTGCAGATTACAGAGCCGCAACAGGCTTCGAGGCGGTTATCGGAATGCTCGAGTGGATAGGCGACTGCGAAAGGCTCGAAATGCTTCTTTCCGAAGCGCATAAAGAAGATTAACATAGAATTGGAGATATAAAAATGATTCAGAAGATTAAAGGCACAATGGATATACTCCCCGAGGAAACTCCCCTCTGGCGTCATATTGAGAGCGTAATGCGTGAGGAAGCCGAGCGCTACGGCTACGGCGCCATCCGTATTTTAGAAGGCATAGAAACCATTTTGCAAAGGATTTCCGAAGAACGATCT
>CAYXAC010000242.1:0-1587 GCA_964463025.1 uncultured Ruminococcus sp. | reverse complement strand
GAGCTACCGGCTCATAACCGGTCGGTCCAAGGTTCGAGTCCTTGATGCTCCACCAACCAAAAGAGGTCAGCCCCTAGGGTTGACCTCTTTTGGTTGGCGAAGCATTGCAGTCCTCGACATTGTTCTTTAGCCAAACCAAAGAATGTTGCCCTTTGGGTAAAATCCCTTTACATTGCTTCAAATTTATTGTATAATTAAACTGATTGTGTTAAACTTATAAAAACATAAGGAGAAACGGATGAAAAAACTCGTTTTTACTCTTTCGTTTATTATATTTATTTTACTGGCACTTACATCATGTGCAATTCCGCAGTTAACTGTAATAGATCCGAAAGAGGTTACCGCAATTCTGCACGCCGGAGGCGCTCTTGACGGTATGCGGTTGTTGAACTGCCAAGAAGCGTTCTATACATATTACGAGCTCGGTTATAGACTTTTTGAATATGACCTAAAGCTATCCTGTGACGGTAGACTTATTGCTACGCATAGCTGGGAGCATCTAACAGGAGGATATGACGGCATCTCTTACGACGATTTTCTTGCGCTTGAATTAGAGGGTGGATACACTCCGGTAAACGAAGATTGGCTAATTGAGATGCTAAACGAATACCCCGACGTAACCGTGATAGTTGATGCCAAGATGGACACGACTCTGCTCGACGCAGAGGTTATAAAAAGGCTGGAGGCACTCGAGGATATACACGGAATTGACCTATCCGACAGAATCATACCCGAGGTTTTCTCTATTGAGATGTGGGAAATAATACGCGAGACGACATCCTTTACACAGCACCTTTTCTCTCGCTATAAGGAATATTACTCCATAGGAACTATAATAGAGAACTTCCCCACCGAATGCTTTATCGGTGTTGCGCTTCCGTACGATTATCTTGACGGATATTACAAGGATAATATCGCATATTTACAGGAATCGGGTTACCGTATATTTATGTTCGGTATAAATGACGCTGATGACGTAATCGGTGCTATTGAAATCGGAGCTGATACGGTGTACGTAGATAACACCGACATGCTGCCGTGATAAAAGCATCACGCGGGTAGCAGCTCCAGACAACCCCGAAAAACAAAAAAGCCCCTGCCTTTGTAGCAGGGAGCCTATAAAAACCAAAGCCCCGAAGCGTTTGCTTCGGGTAGCGTAGCGGCGCGAGGGTATTGAATGACAGTCCGGTGGACTGTCAGACCCCGAGCGTGATCGAGCCTCAGCGAGTAGCGTAGCGGCCTGAGAGTGTTAGAAAACGATTGAGAATCGTTTTCCCTCGAAGGTGACCGAGCCGCAGCGAGACGTCTGGAGCGCTTCCCGGGTATTCGCCTTTGGCGAAGATACCCACGCTTGACGCTTACAAGCCAGCTTGACGCGTCTGCGTCGGGTATGCGAACCGGATTTTCTTCGCTTCGCGTGCGAAAGCACGGCGCGAAGCGAGAGTAGCAGCTCGGGGCAACCCCGAGTTGCAGAAATGTCCCTGCATTTGTATGCAGGGAGCTTATAAAAAACCAAAGCCCCGAAGCGTTTGCTTCGGGGTTGTCTGGAGCTGCTACCCGGATTCGGACCGGGGACCTCATCCTTAC
>CAYXAC010000241.1:1074-1591 GCA_964463025.1 uncultured Ruminococcus sp. | reverse complement strand
TCCTCCATAGGAATAACCTGCGCGTATCCGCCGCCTGCCGCACCGCCCTTGATGCCGAACACGGGGCCGAGCGAGGGCTCGCGAAGTGCGACGGCAACGCTTTTGCCAATGCGCTTCATACCGTCGGCAAGACCGATAGTTGTGGTGGTTTTTCCCTCACCTGCAGGTGTGGGAGTTATTGCGGTAACGAGAATAAGCTTACCGTCGGGCTTGCTCTCGGAGTCACGAAGAAGCGAAAGGTCGATTTTCGCCTTATCGTTTCCGTGAAGCTCGATGTACTTCTCATCAACGCCTGCATTTCTTGCAATTTCAAGTATGTACTTAGGCTTTACGGACTGGGCAATTTCAATATCGGTCATCATTGCTTGGCTATCCCCTTTTCATTTTGCAAAATTTCACTCATAAATTATACACCATATTTTATGCGTTGTCAATAAATAAAATAAAAAATCAGAGCGTTATACAGGTCTGTTTGAGTGAAGAAAAAAAGTTTTTCAAAAAAATAAAAAAACACTTG
>CAYXAC010000241.1:0-1064 GCA_964463025.1 uncultured Ruminococcus sp. | reverse complement strand
GTTTGGTGATTTATAATATATTGAACGACTTTGGGGTAACGTAGCCTAAACTGCGCCCAAATGCGAAAAAAGGAGGTATTTCGGGTGAAGCTTGATTTAAGACCGCTGCTTGCGGGTGACAGGCTTTTGACGTTCAATTACGAACTGCCGCTCGATATTGACTCCGAGGACACCGCGAGTTATCTCTTTGGTGTCGGTTTTCCTTCTCCCATGAAGGTAAAGGGTGAAATTACCAACACCGCCGGCTATATGCGTATGACACTTACCATGTCAGTAGAGTACGTCGCACAGTGTGCGCGTTGCTTAAAGGAAGTCAGCGGCGATTTTACTCTCGACCTTGAGAAAACCGTTGCACCGAGAAATTTACTTGGCGATCTTGACGAAAACAAGCTCGATGAATTTGCTATTATCGAGGACGGATTTCTCGATATGGACGAGCAGCTGCGCGAGCAGCTTGAAATGGAGTTCCCTATGCGCTTTTTGTGCAGAGAGGACTGCAAGGGACTTTGTCCCAAATGCGGAAAGAATCTGAACGACGGCGAATGCGATTGCGATCACACAGAATTTGATCCGAGACTTGAGCCGCTTCGCAAGTTTCTTGCCGAGATGAAAAAAGAAGAAAATAATAATAAGTAATATTCAGAGAATGCGTGGAGCCCCAGGCTCGTAGCATGCTCAAATTAGGAGGTAACAGAAATGGCAGTACCGAAGAGAAAAGTTTCTCATGCGAGAAAGATGAAGAGACGCTCCAGCGTTTGGAAGCTCGAGACCCCCACCAACATCGTAAAGTGCCCCAACTGCGGCGAGGATATTCTTGCATATCGCGTTTGCAAGGCTTGTGGCTACTACAAGGGTGTAGAGATTATTGCTAAGAGCGAAGCTGTTGAGAAGTAATTTTCGGCAGTAAGGTCAAAGACCTTAGAAAAAAGGGCCTGCACGGCTCTTTTTTCTTTTTTTGCTCACTTTTTTAGGTGTAAAAAATTCCTGCAAAAATTTTGCAAAAAAGTATTGACAAATGAGATTCAGTCTGCTATAATATAGACCGTGACAGATGCTGGTGTGGC
>CAYXAC010000240.1:0-1594 GCA_964463025.1 uncultured Ruminococcus sp. | reverse complement strand
TCCCGAGATCAGCAAGAAACATTTCCTTTTCCTCGCCATCAAGAGCCGCAAGCTCTGCCTCTATTTGTGCGCTGACAGCGATAATTTCACTACCCTCGCTCTCTGCGTGAGCCTTAAGCTTCTGATAACCCGAATTACTCTCGTAGTCACCGCTAACTTCTCCCTCGGAAATATTGGCAACGTAAATAATAGGCTTGAGCGTAAGGAGACGCGACTCATCAATCCATGCTATATCATCGTCGGTAAGCTCTACGCTACGAGCGCATTTGCCCTCCTCGAGCGCAGTTTTGACACGCTTGAGCACCTCAAGCTTCTCAAGGAGCTTCTTATCAGCCTTTGCCGCTTTAGTGGTTCTATCAATAGCTCTCTCTACGATTTCAAGGTCGGAAAGTATAAGCTCAATGTTAATAGTTTCAACGTCACGGATAGGATCAACTGAACCGTCAATGTGAATAATGTCGTTATTTTCGAAGCAACGAACAACGTGTACAACCGCATCAACCTCCCTGATGTTTCCAAGGAATTTGTTGCCAAGTCCCTCCCCCTTCGATGCTCCCTTTACAAGTCCTGCGATGTCAACGAATTCAATAATCGCAGGAGTGTATTTCTCGGGATTGTACATCTCTGCAAGCTTGTCAAGACGCTTGTCCGGCACGGCAACAACACCTACGTTGGGGTCTATCGTGCAGAAGGGATAGTTTGCAGATTCTGCGCCTGCATTGGTAAGTGCATTAAAAAGCGTGCTCTTTCCTACGTTCGGAAGCCCGACGATACCAAGTTTCATATATTTTTTCTCCGTTCTAAGCTGAAAAATAAGTGTTTATTGTTTAGTTTCTAAATTTATGATAAAAATTCATAAAAAGTTCTTGATTATATTACATATTTGGTGTATAATGGAATTGTTAAGATTTTTAGTTTTTTAACAAAGTTAACATTTTGCCATTGCAATATAAATGAAAGGAATTACGAAATGGATACAAAGCTTCTAATTGTTGACGACGACCACAACATTTGCGATATGTTAAGACTCTACTTTGAAAACGAGGGTTATATGGTCAGGACCGCAAACGATGGTATCGAAGGTGTAAATCTCTTTAAGGTTTACGAGCCGGATCTTGTGCTTCTCGATATTATGATGCCACGCAAAGATGGTTGGCAGGTCTGCCGTGAGATACGTGAAATATCCGCAAAGCCTGTTATAATGATAACCGCAAAGGGCGAGGTCTTTGACAAAGTCCTCGGTCTTGAACTTGGTGCCGATGACTTCATAGTTAAGCCCTTTGATATGAAGGAGCTTTCTGCAAGAATCAAAGCAGTTCTTCGCCGTTATAACGCACACTCCAAGACAAGCGATGATGAGGTCGTAAAATTCGAGAATATCGAAATCAGCCTGCAAAAATATGAGTTAAAACTCTCCGGCAAGGCTATTGATATTCCCCCAAAGGAACTCGAGCTTCTCTACTTCCTTGCGTCAAACTGCAACAGAGTTTTCACAAGAGATCAGCTGCTCGATAAAGTTTGGGGCTTCGATTATCTCGGTGACTCCAGAACGGTTGACGTTCACGTCAAGCGTCTGCGCGAAAAGCTTGAGGGC
>CAYXAC010000239.1:0-1618 GCA_964463025.1 uncultured Ruminococcus sp. | reverse complement strand
AGATGCCGTAATTCGTAATTTTTGATGGATTACTGTCTTACGACCACTCTGCTATAGGAGATGCTTTTTTTAGTCATACTGGAGAAAGAAACGCTCTACCTCGCTCTCGTAGCCTGCCTTATCAACGAAGTAGCTCATTCCGTGATTGGCGCCGGGAACGACGAAAAGCCGCTTTGGTGATCTGCAAGCCTTGTAATTCTCGTATGTCATTTCTACGGGAACGAATGAGTCGTCGGTGCCATGCACAAAGAGAACCGGAGTCGTGCAGCTCTTGAGCGCGTCGAGAGTCGAGCATTCCTGCGGTGTGTGTCCCGTGCGGCGCTTGCACTCCGCGCTCGCGCTACGTCTGTATAGCCAGTACGGCAGATGCAGATTATGCCTCACGACGTGCGACCATATATGCTCGGGAGCTGTGAATCCCGAATCGGCAATAATGCCGTGAACGGCACCGTCGAGTCCAAGCTGTGAGGACATCAGAACGGTTGACGCACCCATAGAAACACCGAGAAGATATATGGGAAGGTCGTGCGAAAACCTTTTGACCACCCATTTTATCCACTCGATTATATCGTAGCGCTCGCAAATGCCGAAGGTAATATAATCGCCCTCGCTCCCCTGCTGCGCCCGCTGTTCAACGTAAAGAACGGTGGAATTTTTCTTGAAAAAATCGCTGACTATCCCGAAATCACGGCTCCACGAGCCGCGCCAGCCGTGTACGGCTATAATTATACGCTTCGGGTCGGCGGCGGTGAGCAGATGCCCCTTTAGCTTGACACCGTCAGGGGCGGTTATCTCCACCTGCTCGGTTTTGGCGGCAGATAGTCGCTTTTCATTCTCGAAAAGCTCGCGCACGAAATCGTCATTACCTGTAATTTTCTCAAGAAAATTATTTTGCTTTCGCATAAATCGCGGTGCTATGCGATTGAGCGCGACGTCGCAGAGGAGCTTTGCCATCAAGTAGATAACCGAGAAGAAAACAACAAGCATCAAGGCAGTGATGCCAAGTAATAAAAGAAAGGAAATCGGAGTCATTTTTGATACCTTTTTTCTTTTTATTATTACTTAATTTCAGAAAATAATACGGACAAAAAAAGACCGCAGGCGCGGTCGGTATCAAAAAGCAATTTCTTTGAAATTTTGAGTGAAAATTCGTGATTTGTCATCACGCCAGCCGTAGTTACCTACAAATTAAAACCGTTTTCGCAGAAATTTTGAGCAGAAATTTGGGTTCTCGATGCGCTAGGCGTAGTTACCTACGTCAAGCATTGAGAACGCAGATTTATGCCAAAATTTCAAGAAAAGAGAGAAGGGACACAGCAGGTGTCCCTTCTCTCTTTTTTGGGGTGAAATTACTTAACCTCAACCTCAGCGCCAGCAGCCTTAAGATCTTCTGCGATCTTGTCTGCTTCTTCCTTAGAAACGCCTTCCTTGATTGCCTTAGGAGCAGACTCAACGAGGTCCTTAGCGTCCTTAAGACCAAGACCGGTGATCTCACGAGCAACCTTGATAACAGCGAGCTTGTTAGCGCCAGCTGCCTTAAGGATTACGTCGAACTCGGTCTTCTCCTCTGCTGCGGGAGCTGCTGCTGCGCCAGGAGCTGCTGCAACTGCTACGGGAG
>CAYXAC010000238.1:0-1619 GCA_964463025.1 uncultured Ruminococcus sp. | reverse complement strand
AATATCAGCACGCAGCGGACAGTCGTCCTTGAGCGCAGGATAGAGCTTCGCGGGGCGAAGATTCGTAAAGAGACCCATCGCCTCTCTGATTCCGAGAAGCGCCTTTTCGGGACGCATATTTCCGGGCAGAGTGTCCCACTTGGGCCCTCCTACCGCACCGAGCAAAACGCTATCCGATGCAAGGCAACCATTTACCGTTTCCTCGGGAAGCGGAATGCCATGCTTGTCGATTGCTACACCGCCTATGTCATAGGGAGTGAAATTAAAGGTGTGACCGAACTTCTCGCCAATCGCATTCAGCACCTTTACTGCGCTGTCTACAATCTCGGGACCGATTCCGTCACCGTGCAAAAGAGCTATATTATAATTCATCTGTGCCTCCAAATATCACTTTACTTTTCCCTGCTTTATGGACTCGATAAGTCCGCCTGCGGTAATAATTTCCTGAATAAACTGCGGGAAGGGCTTGGTGGTAAAGCTCATACCGGTGGTCTTGTTGCAGATAACACCTGCATCAAGGTCAACCTCTACCTCATCACCCTCCTTAATATTTTCGGACGCCTCCTCGCACTCGAGGATAGCAAGACCGATATTGATGGAGTTGCGGTAGAAAATTCTCGCAAAGCTCTTGGCAATTACAAGAGAAATTCCACTTTCCTTTATTGCAATAGGAGCGTGCTCACGCGAGGAGCCGCATCCAAAGTTCGAGCCTGCAACCATAATATCACCGGGGCGAACCTTGTTTACAAAATCCTTGTCTATATCCTCCATACAGTGAGAGGCAAGCTCTTTTTTGTCAATAGTATTAAGATATCTTGCGGGGATAATAACGTCGGTATCAACGTTATCGCCGTATTTAATTGCATTTCCGTTGAATTTCATCGTTTCTTATCCTTTCATAATCTCTTTGGGATCGCAAATTCTGCCTGCTATGGCAGATGCCGCAGCAACCGCAGGGCTGGCGAGATATACCTCGGAGGTAACGTCGCCCATTCTACCAACAAAGTTACGGTTGGTGGTAGCAACTGCACGCTCGCCTGCGGCAAGTATGCCCATATAACCGCCAAGGCAGGGACCGCAGGTGGGAGTAGAAACAACGCAGCCTGCTTCGATAAATATCTTGAGAAGTCCGTTTTCCATAGCCTCGAGGTAGATGTCCTGCGTTGCAGGGATAATGATAGCACGAACGTTCTTCGCAACCTTTCTGCCCTGAATTATCTCCGCCGCTTCTGCAAGATCCTTGTAATGACCGTTAGTGCAAGAGCCGATTACAACCTGATCGATCTTCACATCACCTATCTCATCGAAGGTACGTGTGTTCTCGGGAAGATGTGGGAATGACACGGTTGATTTGATAGTAGAGAGGTCAATCTCATATACCTCGTCGTACTCTGCATCGGGATCGGCGGTGTAAATCACAGGCTCTCTGTCGGAGCGCTCGCGCACGTATGCAAGAGTCTGCTCGTCAACCTCGAAGATACCGTTCTTGGCGCCTGCCTCGATAGCCATATTGGAAATGGTAAGGCGGTCGTAAACGGTGAGCGATTTTACGCCCTCACCGACAAACTCCATAGACTTATAGAGTGCGCCGTCAACGCCTATCATACCGTTGATATGTA
>CAYXAC010000237.1:0-1664 GCA_964463025.1 uncultured Ruminococcus sp. | reverse complement strand
CGCTTCCTCACTCCTCGCAAGGATGCATTCACCGAGAAGGTCAACGGTATGGTTGACGACAGGGATACCGTTGAGCTTTGTAATATTGCAAAGCTTGGCGCAATTATAGATATAGAGTGCCAGCAGCTCTACTCTGCTACAAAGGTGGGCATCAGACGCTCGCAGAGAGTATGGTCAAGATGGCTGCACGATGATATCGAAGTTTATAACCAAAGGGTCAGTGAATTCAATATGAGGTCATCGCCCGCTCGTAAGAACAAGCGCGATGATACACCAAAGCCAAGACTTCGTAACGAATGGCTCGAACCGCTTTCCTTGTCGATTCCCGACAGGATAATTCACAGGCTCGACGACAGACCTCCTACACCGCACGTGCTCAGTCTTCGCAACAAGGTTGAGGTTGACGAGCGCTCACATCCCATTACTGTCGGCGGACTTTACAAGGCGCTTTACGATTATGCGACCGGTAACGGTGCGCAGATGCGTCCTTTGATGAGTTTGTTTGACAAACTGCATATGAAGCCTGCTGCAATGTGGATAGCATCCAGGGTGATTTCGTCAAGATCGAAAAGAAGCAATGCCAGACGTTTTGATAACGAGGTGAGATATTACCGTATCAGATACGAGAAGGCAAGAGCGATGACTCGCTTCAACAAGCGCAACATCAAGGCGATAGGCGTTGCCAACAACCCGATCAAGTATCAGCACAAGGTGTTTGAGAGCCTTCGTAAATTCGTTGCAACGAATTTCCGTATTGATTACAATATGCGAATACGTCAGCTTATTTACAGAGCGCTTCGTGTAGATTACGAGATTTACTGGATAGTAACCATCGCATTCTGTACAGTGACAGCGCTTGCATCACTGTTTGTGCTGCCGCCTCCGGTAACGCAGATTCTTCTGTTACTCGGACTTGTGTGGGTACTCTTACCCGTAATATTCTTTATAATCAAGATTCTTTACAGCTTGGTATTGATTATAGTGAGCATTGTACTGTTAATTACACGAAACGTTTGGCTTATTCTGTACGGTGCTAGGGACGTAGAGAGAAATCGCTACGGAATAGTGCTTGATTGCTTCACAGCAGAGCAGTACAAGGTACTGAGCGCTGCCGAAAGGGTTTATAGAAAACCCAAGTCGAAGAAGCACAGAATAAGGCTGTTAAAGTTTATCAACGATTATAACAGGCAGGTTAAAAAGTATTCGGAAACGCTCAGAATTCCGATTACCGAGATCGAGCCCACCACTCTTATTGAGAAGCTGACCTCAGGAGATGCCGCAATAGAGCTTACCGAGCTTCAGAACTTTATTTACGTAAGAGAGCTGGTTGAGCGAAACAACGAGCATGAGATCGACGACGTTGCAAGAAAACGCGATCTTGATACTATGCTTGCATCGCTCCAGGGAGAGCTTAACGCGATTATCAATGAGATAAACGCGAAGAATCCCGTAGGCTCGGCAGACGTTACCTTCCTACAGAGCGCGGTGCAGAGGCTTATCAACTTCATTCAGACGGGTGCAACGCCTACTGAAAATGACAGATTTGAGCTGAAGCGCGATCTGATAGGAGCGATAAACAGATTTGATCTTACGGAGAATCAAATCGAGCTGTTTGCAAGGGATGTTATCAAGCTGGTCGACAGCCTTGGTAAGAAGCCTAAGCG
>CAYXAC010000236.1:0-1664 GCA_964463025.1 uncultured Ruminococcus sp. | reverse complement strand
TACCTGCAATATCAGAAACGATAACTCTGTCCTCTCCGCACATACGGTTGATTATCGAGGATTTACCCGCGTTGGGCTTGCCAATTACGGCAACATTGATAACATTCTCGTCGTCCTCCTCGTTGTCGTCAAAGCGGCATTCTTCGATAACCGCGTCAAGAAGGTCGCCCGAGCCCGTGCCGTGAAGCGAGGAGAGCGCAATAGGCTCGCGGTCGAAGCCAAGCTCGTAGAACTCGTAGAACTCGAAGGGTAAATCACCCACCTTGTCCACCTTGTTTACGACCACGACTATCGGCTTGCCCGACTTCTTGAGCATAACGGCAATATCTCTGTCATCCGCGAGAAGTCCTGCGCGCACGTCGCACATAAACACTATAACATCGGCGGTAGCTATCGCGATTTCCGCCTGGGTACGCATCTGCTTGAGTATAACCTCGTCGCTCTTCGGCTCTATACCGCCGGTGTCAACGAGAATGAAGCGATGGTCATTCCACTCCGCCTCGGCATAGATGCGGTCGCGCGTAACGCCGGGAGTGTCCTCTACTATGGAACGGCGCTCGCCGATAAGCTTGTTGAAAAGTGTGCTCTTACCTACGTTAGGTCTGCCCACTATTGCTACTATTGGCTTTGACATTTTGTTGTCCTTTCTTGTTAAATGCTTCTTCCGAGTATTTTCTCGACAAGCTCGTAGCCATCGGAGCCCGAGGGGGTTACGGGAACACCGAGTCTTTGTGACATCTCGCCGACGGTCATACCGCAGAGGAATACATCCTCGCCGTGACGCAGGCTGTTCTCGGGTATGAGAAGTTCGTCGCCAAGCGACTTGTCCGCGAGCTGCTCGCAAATATCCTTGCCTGTCAGAAGTCCCGAAACGGTGATTGAAGTGCCGAAGAAATTATTGGTTATTTCGTAAATATTGATTGTTAATTTGGGGCAGAGTGCCATTAGCTTGTCCGAAAGCTCCTTTAGCATCGGGTAAGAGGCTGTGCCGGTTACGAGCGAAACTGTGCGCTCGTCTATATCTCCACTAGCGAATTCAACCACGTCCTCAAGTGCCATTCCAAACTCGTCGGAGAACGAGCGTATCATACCAACACCGTTCTCAAGCTGGGGGTAATCCTCGTAATAATCGGTGCCCGGTATTTCCCTCTCCGCCTTGAGATAGAACTCGTCGGCAGCATAGATAAGGCGCGTACCGTGCTGCGCCTTGTGGCTGTCGCCAAAGGCGTTTATCATATCTATCACATCGCTCGCCTCTTCCCTTGTGAAGTCGGTGAGAGGATAGAGCTTTTCTCTGAATTTAGTGAGTCCTGCAGGAACTACGGCAACGCTCGTCACGGCAGGATAAAGCGCCGCGAGGTCGCGCATAGAACGAAGAAGCTCGTCACCATCGTTAATTCCCTTACAGAGTACAATTTGCGCGCAGATACCGAGTCCTGCCTCAGCAAAATCATTAAGGTACGAAAGCACCTCGCCCGAATGCTTGTTCTTCATCATTTTTACACGCAGCTCGGGATTGGTCGTATGTACCGATACGTTTATCGGTGAGATGCGCATCTTTATTATTCTCTCGACGTCCTTCTTCGTCATATTCGTGAGAGTGACGTAGTTGCCGTGAATGAACGAAAGGCGCGAGTCATCTTCCTTGAAGTAAAGCGCCTCGC
>CAYXAC010000235.1:0-1688 GCA_964463025.1 uncultured Ruminococcus sp. | reverse complement strand
AGGTCATAGAAACGCCTGTGAGACGACCGAATTATAATATGATATTCAAGCGAGTAGCGGCGTGCGCAATCTGCCTAATGCTCTTCATATTTGGACTATCTGTCGTTTATACCAAACGGCGATGGTGGTACGGTAACGCCCGGAAATGCCGAGACCTTCGTTTATCTTGACTGAACACCGCGCTCACTGCGATCATTGGCTCAATGTACGTGAACGGCTATCTTACCGAGGACTCCAACTCCATTCTGATCAGCGTAGACGGAAAGGATGAAGAAACGACCGATACGCTCCTCTCCGATATTACTTCAAAGATCAATACCGTATTTGAAAATTCGGGACTTGAATGCTCCATCATAGCGCAGAGCGTTAAGGTTGACGATGACCTCAAGCAAATAGCGCAGGAAAACGGTGTTTCGGTTGGTAAGATGCACCTTGTTGATAAGATGGTCGGCGGAATGGATGATTTTGATGCCGAGAATGCTCCCGACTTGCCGATATGTCTATTAAGGATCTGAATCTGATATATTCCACAAGACCGGACAAGGGCGGCGAAAACGATCCCTTTGACAAGGATATTGCAAGCGGAGATATTGGTGGAGTTGTGAAGCAGGACGATGCGCTGACGCTGCTCCTTTCAATCGGGAACACTTCCCGATACACAGGAACAAAATAGCCAAGGTTCAGCCCCCAAAAATTCGGGTGACGCTGCGCAAAATGTGCCGTCGTCCGACGAAAACTAAGGCGAGCCACAACAAGGGGTATGGAAGGACAGCCGGGAATTCACGATGACGAAATACCCGATAACGGTGCAGGAAACGGCGAAAGATAATAAAATATCCCTATGGGATGCGTACAGAACGTATGCATCCCTATTTTTATTTTGTTTTCCGTGCGATAAAAACATAAGCTTCGTGATTAGTATAGTAGAAAGGCATACTCGAAAGGCTTCGGGTTAAAAACTGGCCTTTCATAAATCTGAAACACAGGAGAAACAGCAAAATGAAAAAATCGCTTCTTTTACTGCTTGTCTGTATATGCCTCAGCATGAGCTTAACTCTTGCATCCTGCTCGTCAGGCGGCAGTGATACGACGGTAAATGTAGATAACGGCTCTGCGACAACACCATCCGACCATTCAAACGGCAATGGCTCCAATACACAAGGCTCTACCTCAAACAGCGATGAAGATGATGGCGAAGGTGAGCACACTTGTTCTATGGTAGAGGTTTCAAGAATTGACGCGACCTTTACTGCGGCAGGCTCAATTACATACAAGTGCTCTTGCGGAGAAGAACGGATAGAGCCTATTGCTAAGCTTGAGCATAGCTATTCCTCCACTCTTATGCATAACGGCGGCAATACGCATTGGTATGCTTGTACCGACGAGGGTTACGAGGATCTGAAGAAGGACGAATCCTCACACAATTTGGTTGCTGGCACCGTTACGCCCGCAACGTATGAAAGCGCGGGATTTACGGAATATACTTGTACTTGCGGATATTCCAAGTTGGAGCAGACCGCAGATATGCTTTCGCACAATTACGCAAGCGCTTGGTCTTATGATTCAACAAGCCATTGGCACGCTTGCATCGATACGGGGTATACAACTTTGAAAGCAGATGAAAGTCTGCATCACCTTTCCGAGAGTAATTTTGATTCCTCTACGGGTTATGCCACTTATAGCTGCGA
>CAYXAC010000234.1:0-1724 GCA_964463025.1 uncultured Ruminococcus sp. | reverse complement strand
GCTACTGCCGCGTCTACTACCTCGGTGTGACCGAGTGCGTCAATAATAGTCTGGTTAACGACGATTTCACCGCAGGCAAGACACTTCTCACCGTCGGTGAGACCGGTTGTCGTACAGGTTGCAGCCTTGCCGGGAATCTTCTCGGTGCTTGCGTGAGTACAAGCAACGTCACGAATCTCGCCGCAGGAGTTACATTCAGCGTCACTTGCGTTGTCATATGTATGATTTGTCGCGGGAACTACGTTCTGCGCAATAGTTGCGCCGTCACATCTCGAGCAGTGCTGTCCCTCGGTAAGACCGGTTTCGGTACACTTGGGAGCTACTGCTTCATCAATTACAATGTCGTGGTCGAGTGCGTCTACGCTCTCGGTATACGTATGAGCCGAGTCGTTCTTACAAACGTAAGTATTCGAGCCAGCCTCAGTACAGGTAGGAGCAACCGAAGCGGTCTTCTCGTAATCGTGACCGAGAGCCTCACCGTCGGTAGTCTTACAAGCCGAGCAGGTCTTTGCTACGTCACAGGTAGCAGCCTGCCAGGAGTGAGCGCTAGAATCAAGCTCTACGGACTCTGTCTTCGTGCCGCCGCAAGCTGTACAGGTGTAGGTCTTTACACCCTTTACGGTACAGGTGGAAGCAGTGGTGATTTCACCCTCGTTCCAGGAGTGAGCGTTCTTGTCAAGAGCTACTTCCTCGGTCTTGGTTTCGTCACATCTTGAGCAGCCAAAGGTCTTTACACCCTTTATCGAGCAGGTCGAGGGAGTGGTAACCTCACCGTCATCCCAATCGTGACCAAGCGCGGGAACAACGTTCTGCGTGGAGCTGGGTACGCCGCAAACCGAGCAGGCAATACCCTCTGTTCTGCCGTTCTCGGTACAGGTAGGATCCTTCGCCTCAGAAACAACGTTCTGGTGTCCCTTTGCGGAAATTAGATTCTGTACTACGAGGGTTTCCTCGCATACCGAGCAATACTTACCCTCGGTCTTGCCCGATTCGGTACAGCTAGCCGGGACAGCCGCAAGAACTACCTCGGTGTGACCGAGTGCCGCGATTACCTCGGGAGCCTCGATAGCGCCCACGCCCTCTGCATCTGCGAAGATCTCGTCACAGCCCGAGCAGGTATAATAAGCCTTAACGCCCGACTCGGTACAGTCAGCGGGAATCTCATCTACGAGAGTAAGGCTGTGAATATGTACGACGGGCTCGAGCTTTGCTATAGCTTCAATCTTTTCATAGCCGCATACCGTGCATTCGTAGGTCATAACGCCATCTGCTTCCTCGGTAGCAGGAGTAGTTACGACGCCCTCGCCAAAGGTATGAGCCGCCTTGTCGGATGTTTCCTCGCATCCTTCGTCGATGCAAGCGTGCCAGTGGTTAGAAGAATCATTATTCCAATCGGTGGAAAATTCATGACTCTCTGTCACGTTGCAAGCAGATATTGCAAGCACAACGCACACCACAAGACACAGGGTTAAGAGTTTTGTGAGATTTTTCATTTTTGCCTCCTATATAAAAATTTTTATTTTCTCGTAAATTCAGAGCCGCCGACCGCCGAAGAAAAGCCGACAGTTCTATGTTTGGTATTATGTAAACGTAGTGCAACATAATACCAAATGGGGTACCCCATGTGAAAAATAATTATTATAATTTATTATAACATAGTTTTAATTGTAAGTAAATTGGCAATATTACAAAAAAATGATTTATTTTTTGTTTACTTTTGTTTC
>CAYXAC010000233.1:0-1749 GCA_964463025.1 uncultured Ruminococcus sp. | reverse complement strand
TCTCCCAGCCCTTCTCGGTTGCCGAGCAGTTTACAGGTATGGAGGGACGCTACGTGCCTCTCAAGGAAACCATCAGAGGCTTCCGCGAGATACTCGATGGCAAGCACGACTCTCTTCCCGAGTCGGCATTCCTCTTCGTAGGTACGATAGACGAGGCTGTCGAGAAGGCGAAGAAGCTTTCGGCTTCTGTCTGATAAGGTGAGGAAAAGAATCTATGAAACCGTTTCACCTTGAAATAGTGACTCCCGACGGACTCGCCTTCGAGGGCGAGGTAGAAAGCCTGCTTATCAGGACCGACGACGGTGACGTTGAATTGCTTCGCGGCCACGCGGATTTTCTCGCATCTATTGGAACCGGCAGAGCAAGACTGCTCATTGACGGCAAGCCGAGATATGCATCGGTTTCAGGCGGCTTCGTTTCGGTACAGAACGGAGTGACGAGAGTCGTGGCGATTACCTTTGAGTTCGCGGAGAACATCGACCTCGCTCGTGCGAAGGCGGCAAAGGAGCGCGCCGAAGCAGCGATAGCGAGAGCGAATGACGAGCGCACAGAGCTTGTAGCGAAGGCGAAACTCGCAAGAGCTATCAGCCGTATTAACGTTGCGGAGTTATTGTAATTTAACAAAAAACACCCGATTTTGTAATCTTTGATTTACAAAATCGGGTGTTTTTTTGTTTATGCTATTATTATAAGTATAATCACCGAGCAGATAAGGCATAGCACACCAACTGCAAGAATGATTCTTGTGTTCTTGTTAAAATTAAGGCTTGCGCTCTTGGTTTTTATTATACCGGACTTTGAAAGTGCCGCAAGCACAGGCTTGTAAAGCATTATTGAAACGGCGGCATTAAGCAGGCATTTTGCAAAGTTGAACGGCAGAAGAACTGTGGGCAAAAGCTCCATTACAGTATCTACTGCGGCAGTCTTGGGTAGACCGACTATGTCGGTGAGATAAATCGGGGTAACGAATTTGTTGAGTAGAAGCATTACGCTCGCAGTTGCAATCACAGCACATAAAAAGGCTATAATTGCTCCGTTCAATGTTCTCTTTTTCTTATATATGAGCGAAGCGGTAAGAGTAAATACCGCAGATGAAGCAAAGTTCATAATCAGACCGTACCAAGCGGTAGTGCTGAAGGTCAGAAATTCAATAAACGCGGCAAGAAATGCAATAATCACTCCCGAAATCGGTCCGTAAATAAATGCTGCTATCGAAATCACCGCGTCCTTAACGTCAAGTGAAAGAAATCCCGCAATCGGTGGAATGATGTTGCACACCAATGCAACTATAACGGCAAGAGCCGAAAAAATAGAGATGCCTATTGCTTTTTCAAGATAAAGCTTGTTCTTATTACTTGTAGTTTTCATATTTCTTCCTTTCTCATCCGGACTTTACCGTCGGTTAAGGAATTTCACCTTATCGAGAGCAGGTATTCCCTGCCCCTCGCAGACTCTACTGCCGGTATGGAATTTCACCAATCCCCAAAGAATTGTATTAAGTTTTGTTGTGAGAAATTTTGTTAATTCCCAAAGAATTTTTATACTATTATATTAAATAGGTAATTTCTCGTCAAAAACAGACGAATGAATCGATAGCTTTTATCTAAATATCCGACAGCCCCGAAGGACTGTCGGATAAATATTAGGTTTTTAATAAACCGAAAGCTGCTAATTAAGCAAGGATTTCGCCTACAACGCCCGAACCAACGGTACGGCCACCCTCACGGATAGCGAAACGAAGACCCTTCT
>CAYXAC010000232.1:0-1812 GCA_964463025.1 uncultured Ruminococcus sp. | reverse complement strand
GGTGCCGTTGAGTTCTACACGGCGCTCAAAGAAAAGGGGGTAAAGCCCATAATCGGTTGTGAGGTCTACGTTGCACCTAGATCCCGTCATTTCAAGGAGGGCAAGCAGGATTCCTCAGGAAATCATTTGATATTGCTTTGCAAAAACGAGATAGGCTATCGCAACCTTTCTTATATGGTTTCTATGAGCTTTATCGACGGATTTTACTCCAAGCCAAGAGTTGATATGCAGCTTATTCGCGAGCATAGCGAGGGACTTATTGCGCTTTCCGCTTGTCTTGCGGGAAAGATTCCGCAGCTTATTCTTGCCGGCAGTATGGCAGAGGCAGAGGTAGCGGCACTTGAATTCAAGGAGATTTTCGGTGACGATTTCTACCTAGAGATACAGAACCATGGCCTAGATGACGAGCGCAAGGTTGTATACGGCATCAAGCTGATAAGTGAGAAGCTCGGTATTCCTATGGTAGCGACCAACGACGTTCACTATCTTGAGCGTGCAGATGCGGACACGCAGGCAACGCTTATGTGTATACAGACTAACAATCTCGTTTCCGAGGGCAGACCTTTCGGCTTTGAAACAGATGAGTTTTACTTCAAGTCGACAGAGGAAATGAAGGTGCTTTTTGCTCCCTTCAAGGACGCTATTACCAACACCGTAAAGATAGCTGATAAGTGTAATTTTGATTTTGAATTCGACAAGCTCCACCTGCCTGCCTTCAAGGCAGAGGGAGGTGTTTCACATAAAGAAAAACTGCGAGGCGATGCATATAACAGCTTTATTTGCAAGATAAACGAGGGCAGAATAACATTCGATGCTCACACAAGGGAAGAGTACGAGGCGAGAATTGAGTACGAGCTTTCGGTCATAGACAAGATGGGCTTTAATGCTTATTTCCTGATAGTCAGCGATTTCGTCGGCTATGCGAAGCGATCGGGGATCCCCGTAGGTCCAGGCAGAGGCTCTGGCGCTGGAAGCCTTGTGGCGTATCTCATCGGAATTACAGACGTTGATCCTATAGTCTTTGATCTGCTTTTTGAAAGGTTCCTTAATCCCGAGCGAGTTTCAATGCCGGATTTCGATATAGACTTTTGTTATAACCGTCGCGAAGAGGTTATAGATTATGTTAAGCGCAAATACGGTGACGATAAGGTGGCACAGATAGTCACCTTCGGAACGCTTGCACCTCGTGCGGCTGTTAGGGACGTTGGCAGAGCGTTAGGAATGCCTTACGGTAGGGTTGATACCGTAGCGAAGCTCATTCCATTCAATTCACCGAGTATTGAAAGTGCTCTTTCTACGGCAGAGCTTAAGGATTTGTATCAAAAGGAGGATGATGTAAGACATCTTCTCGACCTCAGCATGAAGCTGGAGGGTATGCCAAGGCATGCATCTACTCACGCGGCAGGCGTGGTTATTACCGAAAAGCCGACCTACGAATACGTACCGCTTTCTTATAGCGGAACCGGTGTAGTTACACAATTTGATATGAATACCGATGCGAAGCTTGGACTTGTTAAGTTTGACTTCCTAGGACTTCGTTATCTGACGGTTATACATGATGCCGAGTTGGCGATCAGAGAGAGAAGTCCCGATTTTGATATAACGAAAATACCCTTCGACGACAAAGCTACCTTTGAGCTCCTTTGCGACACAAGAACTGAGGGAGTATTCCAGCTTGAGTCCGGAGGAATGAAGCTGGTATTATCCAAGCTTGCGCCGTCCTGCCTTGAGGATATCATCGCCTGCGTTGCGCTTTACCGCCCCGGTCCGATGGACTCTATTGATAGCTTTATTGCCAGAAAGCACGGCAAG
>CAYXAC010000231.1:0-1842 GCA_964463025.1 uncultured Ruminococcus sp. | reverse complement strand
ATGCGAGCGAAACTAGCGGTCAGTTCTCCTTTGAGGAGCGTATGGGCTGCGGATTCGGCGCTTGTATGGGCTGCACCTGTAAGACTAAATACGGCAATAAGCGCATCTGCCGCGACGGCCCGGTGCTTGAGAAGGAGGAAATCATATGGTAAGCTTTAATACTAAAGTGAATTTATGCGGCATAGAGCTTGATAACCCCATAATTCCCGCTTCGGGCACGTTCGGCTTTGGATATGAATTTGCCGAGCTTTACGACATCAATATGCTCGGTACGTTCTCCTTTAAGGGAACGACGCTTGACGCGAGATTTGGCAACCCCACTCCTCGAATTGCCGAGGTTACGGGCGGTATGCTCAATGCCGTTGGACTCCAGAATCCCGGGGTTGACAGAGTTATTAGCGAGGAGCTGCCGAAGCTCCGCAAGGTGTTTAACAAGCCTGTCATGGCAAACGTTTCGGGCTTTTCGCTCGACGAGTACGTCGAAACTGTCAGACGACTTGATACACAGGGTGATATCGGCTGGTTTGAGGTTAACATCTCCTGCCCCAACGTTCACGGCGGAGGAATGAGCTTCGGCACCTCGCCCGAAATGGCAGCAGAGGTTACCCGCGCTGTACGCGACGTAACGAAGAAGCCTATAATAATCAAACTCTCGCCCAACGTGACAGACATCGTGTCGATTGCCAAGGCGTGCGAGGCAGGCGGCGCTGACGGTGTCAGCCTTATCAATACTCTTATGGGTATGAGAATTGACCTTAAAAAGAGAGCGCCGATAATCGCCAACAAGACAGGCGGCTTCTCGGGTCCTGCAATCAAGCCGGTTGCGGTGAGAATGATATATCAGGTATACGAGTCTGTGAAGATTCCGATCGTCGGTATGGGCGGTGTTGCAACCGCCGAGGACGTGCTTGAGCTTATGCTCGCAGGCGCAACCGCAGTCGAGGTCGGAGCAGAGAACCTCGTCAACCCCTACGCGTGCAGGGACATTATTCTTGACCTGCCTCGCGCTATGGAAAAATACGGAATAAATAATTTAACTGATATAATAGGAGGAGCACACTAATGGGAAAGGACGTAATTATCGCGTGTGACTTTGACAGCGCGGAAAAAACCTTTAATTTTCTTGATAAATTCACGGGCAAGAAGCCCTTTGTTAAAATCGGAATGGAGCTTTACTATGCCGAGGGACCCTCGATAGTAAAGGAAATTAAAAAAAGAGGTCACAAGATTTTCCTTGACCTCAAGCTTCACGATATTCCCAATACCGTAAAGAAGTCTATGGCGGTGCTTTCTCGCCTCGACGTTGATATGACCAATCTCCATGCGGCAGGCACCAAGCGTATGATGCAGGCGGCAATCGAGGGACTCACCCGTCCCGACGGCACAAGACCTATGCTTATCGCCGTTACCCAGCTTACCTCTACCGACCAGGAGAGTATGGAAAATGACCTGCTCATTAAAGCGCCTATCGACGAGGTAGTTATGCACTACGCGTCTTGCGCTGCCGAGGCAGGACTTGACGGCGTTGTTTGCTCGCCCCTCGAGGCAGGCAAGGTACATGACACCTGCGGAAAGAATTTCGTGACCGTTACCCCCGGTGTAAGATTTGCGGACGGTGACGTTGGTGACCAAAAGAGAGTTATGACGCCCGCGCAGGCAAAGGAGATCGGCTCTGACTATATTGTTGTCGGCAGACCTATAACGGCGGCTGCAGACCCCGTTGTGGAGTACAGACGCTGCGTTGCTGAATTTGTAGGATAATTCAATGCGTAGGGGACGGTGCCTCGACGTCCCGAAAAAAGAAAAGGAGAATAAAAATGGAAAATTACAAGAGAGAATTTA
>CAYXAC010000230.1:0-1847 GCA_964463025.1 uncultured Ruminococcus sp. | reverse complement strand
GACCCTGCGCTTTTCGACACCGTCTATAAGCTCAAGGGCAGAAAGATGTGCGTTATCACCGACTGCCTTCCCGCAGGCGGACTTCCCGAGGGGGAGTACACTCTCGGTGGTGCGAAGATTATTTACCGCGACAACATATGCCGCCTTCCCGACGGCACTATTGCCGGAAGCGTTCTCCGTCTTAACAAAGGCGTATGGAACGTGTACAAGAATTCATCTATCCCCCTTCACGAGTGCGTGAACTGCGCCTCTCTGAACCCTGCGACCACGCTTGGTATCCAGGATAAAAAGGGCTCGATAGAGGTCGGCAAGGATGCGGATGTCGTCATTCTTGACGGTGAATTTAACGTAAAGAAAACTATTATAGGAGGCAGAGTTAAGTATGAAGCTTAAGGTTCCCGCCAGGCTCGACTCAGGCTTTGCGCCTATGTCGCTCGTCTGCCGCGAAATGCGCGAGGGCGCAAGGGATAACGGACAGGATATCGTCGTAGCGGTTGAGAGAAACAAGGGATACACGAAGGTATATAAGACGAGAATTTATAAGGATAATACCGGTCACGATGAGGAGAATTGCAAGTTTATTGACAGAATTGCCAAGACTCTCCTTTGGGTATCCGGTGGCTATAAGCTGACTATTGCGGGCAGCGCGGTTGTTGGCGAGTATATCAGGAATGCCTTTTCCTACGGTGGTAGCCGAGATTTCGATGTTCGCTTTATGGAGAGGGTATACGAGGAGAAATTCGAGGTTATTCTTACGAGCATTGGGAACGCGCCAAAGGAGAAAAGCTCTGCGTTCTCCGTTGGCAGACATCTCGACGGCTGTCGCATCGGCTTTGACGCAGGCGGCTCGGACAGAAAGGTGTCTGCGGTTATAGACGGCGAAACGGTTTACTCCGAGGAGGTCGTCTGGTTCCCGAAGCTGAATTCCAACCCCGATTACCATTACAGCGGTATTCTCGAGGCTATGAAAACGGCTGCATCGCATATGCCCAGAGTCGATGCTATCGGCGTTTCGAGCGCAGGCGTTTATATCGACAACAAGATAATGGTTGCATCTCTCTTCCTCAAGGTCAGTGACGAGGAATTTGAGAAAAAGGTTAAGAATATGTATATTGACGTCGCACGCGAAATCGGTGAGAACATTCCCATTGAGGTTGCGAACGATGGTGACGTAACCGCGCTTGCCGGCGCAATGAGCCTTAACGATAACGGCATTCTCGGTATTGCTATGGGCACGAGCGAGGCGGCAGGCTACGTCGATATGGACGGCAATATTACGGGCTGGCTCAACGAGCTTGCCTTTGCTCCCGTTGATTTTAACGAGAATTCAATGGTCGACGAGTGGTCGGGTGATTACGGCTGCGGTGTCAAGTATTTCTCGCAGGATTCGGTTATCAAGCTTGCGCCCTATGCGGGCATTGAGCTTGACGAGAACGCATCTCCTGCCGAGAAGCTCAAGGTTGTTCAGGGACTTATGGCAGAGGGCGATGAGCGAGCGAAGAATATCTACGACACGATTGGCGCATATTTCGGCTATGCTATCGCATATTACTGCGAGTTCTACGACATCAAGCAGGTTCTCATTATGGGCCGCGTGACCTCGGGTGAGGGCGGTACGATTCTTCTCTCGCGTGCCAAGGAGGTACTCGAAACCGAGTTCCCCGAGCTTGCAAAGAAGGTTACGCTCAATATACCCGACGAGAAGGCAAGACGCGTCGGTCAGTCGGTTGCGGCTGCAAGTCTGCCGATGATCAAATAATTAAAACTGTATTTTATTAACCTGCGTGTGAGGAAAACCGCTGGGGCAAATTTATTAGCCACCGAATATAGCGGCCAAAAGAACGCAA
>CAYXAC010000229.1:0-1865 GCA_964463025.1 uncultured Ruminococcus sp. | reverse complement strand
ATATCGAGCTTGACAAGGCTTGTTGTCATAGATTTGGCATCAAAAGCGGCGGAGTTTCGATGTATATCAACAAGCTCGTGCAGGAGAGATTTGTTCCTGAGAGGGAGGAGGTTCTTCCAAGGCTTATAAGGTATAGGAACCTTAGAAATAAGCTTGCACATGATGAGGGTGCTCTGAACGGTATCAGAGAGATAGAGAAGAGCGACCTCAAGTGGATACAGAGCTTTACTAAAACGGTATCCAAAAAGAAGGACCCGATTTCTATCTACGAAGGCAAGGCGGATAGATACGCAAAGGGTAAGAAAATCGGAAAT
Organism: uncultured Ruminococcus sp.; assembly: GCA_964463025.1. GTDB lineage: Bacteria > Bacillota > Clostridia > Oscillospirales > CAG-272 > UBA1740. The sequence goes on along the minus strand of CAYXAC010000229.1, from coordinate 1,551 downwards.
ATTCTCAAAATCGTGCTTTTGGTTATCCTCGCAATAGCTGCGGTGGTAGCGCTCAAGTATTTTGAGATAATATAAAAAAGAGGCTGAACGACCGCAAGGTGCGAGTTCAACCTCTTTTTTTGTTTTTCAAATTCTGACATCAAATTTGTTCTGACAGCAGGGGCAGGCAACGGTGTGCTTACCCTTCTGCTTTGGTAATCGCAGGTTATTCTTGCAGGCAGGACATTTTTTGTAAACGTGCGTTTTTCTATCTCTGAACTTGCATTTTATAAGCTTAAAAAATCCCGACGGCTTTTCCAAAATCTTGAGGAAAACAAGGTTTTCCTGCTGTCTTTTGTAAATATTTCTTGACAAAACGCGAAAAGTAGCATATATAAGCACTGCAAATTCGAGTGTGGAAACGACAAGCGATCTCAGAAATAAATTAACCACGATGAGTATAAAGCAGATTGCAATTAAAAAGTGATAGAGTCGGTCAATACCGTATCTGCCTGCCATAAAGCGAGCAAATCGCTCACGCCATGATGGTCCTCTCATAAATCCTATAGGGTACTCCGTTCTTCTTTTCTTTCACTTTAATTATATCACCGTAATATTAACGTGTCAATCAACTACAGTCAATATTAACAAACAAACTGCCAAAAATTCACAAATTGGTTATGTCTGATTTATTTTCTTTTTTCTTAATAACAATGCTTGCGACTATTGCTCCGACACACAGAAGTATGATAGAGGAGAAGATAAGAATAGCGCAGTTCATAAAGAATTCCTGCGGCAAAATTCTGATTATCTGATCCTCAAACCAGTCGAACAGCCAGTTAGACTTACCAGGGAAGAAGATGGTATGGAATACGGTGAACGCTGTAGAAAAGTCGATAGAAACGATAGCGCCGATTAGCGCAAAGAAGCCGAGTGTAAAAGCACCTGTCGAGAACATAACGTTAAAGCCGAAGGGCTTGCACATAGTGAATATTTTCTTTCTCTCAAGAATGATGAGCGTGACTACCGTCGCAAGAGAGATAAGAAAAGCGATTATATTGAGGTCAAAGAGTCCCTTACAGTCGACGAAATGCGACTTACCCTCCTCGCTGTACTTGAGCTCGCCAGTGCCAAACTCGTTGCCGGGGATAGTCAGATAATCCATAACGTCATCAAACGCCTCGACTATCGTCTCTCTGTCAAAGCCCGAGTATTCCTCGATTCCCAGAGCATCTATCTGCCAATAATAGAAGGGTCTGAAGTAGATAGGCAGACCTATCGAAAAGGTTATAATAAGTATCGCCAGCGCGAAACCAAATACACCGGTTAAAATCTTGTTTTTCATTTTTTCGCTTCCTTTTTATAAATATAGGAATATTTTAGCACATTTATCGGATTAAGTCAATAAGAAAAACAGCCGCACCGCAAAACACGGAAAACGGCTGTTTTGTATTTAATTAAACGCCCGAGTATGCAGCAAAGCCGCAGTCGATAGGAAGCACTACGCCGGTGATAGCAGATGCAGCCTTATCGTCGGTGAGGAAGAACATACCGCCCAGCAGCTCCTCGGAA
>CAYXAC010000228.1:0-1870 GCA_964463025.1 uncultured Ruminococcus sp. | reverse complement strand
TTATAAAGCGGTAAATACAATAGATTTTATAAATATTTATTCAGAATAGACAAAAAAGGCGAGTGATTTTCTAATTCCATTTCTGTTAAAAATATTGAAAAAGCAAAAGGCTTGTGCTATAATATATAATGTTGAATTATTATTTTTTTAAGATATAACCAAAATTGAAAGGGTGTGATAGCAATGTTCAAAGAGGGCTTTGACAACGACAAATACCTGAAGCTGCAGTCGCAGAAGATCAAGGAGAGAATCTCGCTTTTCGGCGAGCGACTTTACCTCGAGTTCGGCGGCAAAATTTTCGACGATTTTCACGCATCGAGAGTACTTCCGGGCTTTGCTCCCGACAGTAAGATAAAGATGCTTATCGAGCTTCGTGACGAGGCGGAGATTATAATTTCCATCAACACTGAGGATATCGAGAAAAACAAGGTCAGAGGCGACCTCGGCATCACCTACGACCTCGACGTTCTGCGACATATCGACGCATTCAGAGGCTACGGACTCTACGTCGGCTCGGTCGTTATGACGAGATACAAGGATAATCCCACGGCAGATGCATTCAAGAAAAAGCTTGAGAAGCTGGGCATCAAGGTGTACAAGCACTACGCTATCGACGGCTATCCGCACAACATTTCGCTTATCGTGTCGGAGAACGGCTACGGCAGGAACGAGTATGCCGAAACAACACGCTCGATAGTTGTCGTTACAGCACCCGGTCCCGGCTCGGGAAAGATGGCGACCTGCCTCTCGCAGATATACCACGAGAGCAAAATGGGTAGGAAATCGGGCTATGCGAAGTTTGAGACATTCCCGATCTGGAATCTTCCCCTAAGTCACCCTGTTAATATTGCATACGAGGCGGCAACTGCCGACCTCAACGATGTCAACATGCTTGACCCCTTCCACCTCGAAGCCTACGGTCAGACCACCGTCAATTACAACCGTGACGTAGAGGTGTTCCCGGTGCTTCGCTCGATGCTCAAGGGTATTCTCGGCGAGTGTCCCTATAAGTCACCGACCGATATGGGCGTTAATATGGTAGGATTCTGCATCTATGACGACAACGCAGTCTGCGAGGCGGCAAAACAGGAAACGATAAGACGCTATTACGGCGCTCTGTGCGATAGACGCAAGGGCAGTGACAATGACGTCGTGGTGCAGAAGATAGAATTGCTTATGCAGAAGCTCTCCTGCGTTCCCGAGCTCGACCGCAAGTGCGTTAGTGCGGCGCTTAAAAGGGAAGAGGAAACGGGTGCGCCTGCCGTGGCTATTGAGCTTGACGACGGCAGAATCGTCACCGGTAAGACATCTTCGCTTCTCGGCGCATCGAGTGCGGCGGTCTTGAACGCTCTAAAGGCGCTTTCGGGCATTGACAAGGAAACCGACGTTATCTCCGCAGAGATACTCGAGCCGATACAGAAGCTCAAAACGCAGAATCTCGGCAACCACAATCCCCGTCTGCACACTGACGAGATTCTGATTGCTCTTGCGATTTCGGCGGCGAACAATCCCTGCTCGCGCAGGGCGCTCGAGGCTTTGCCTAAGCTGAAATATGCCGAGGTACACTCGACCGTAATTCTCTCGCAGGTGGACTACACCACCTTCCGCAAGCTTGGTGTCAACCTCTCCTGCGAGCCTAAATATCAGACCAAAAAGCTCTTCCATAGATAAGGAGAAATAAAATGACATTCAGTGTTAATCACCCGATACTGTTCGTGCTTGTCGGCATAATTATTGCCGGAGTTCTCGGACAGTCGGTATATTTCCTTTTGAAGTCGGTCAAGCGTGCGAAGGCTATCAATATGAACTCCGCGCTTATCAAAAAGACTATCGTTACAGCCGCTATCTTTACGATAGCGCCCGCAATAGC
>CAYXAC010000227.1:0-1939 GCA_964463025.1 uncultured Ruminococcus sp. | reverse complement strand
TTCTCAATAGTCGCTCCTCGGTACTTGTATATGCTCTGGTCATCGTCACCTACTAGCATTATTTTTCTGTACTTATCCGAGAGGAGCTTCGTGAGCACGAACTGCGCGTAGTTGGTGTCCTGATACTCGTCGACCAAGACGTAGCGGAACTTCTGCTGATAGTAGCTGCGCACCTCGTCGTCGGACTCAAGCAGCTCAACCGTTTTCATAATTATATCGTCAAAGTCGACCGCGTTATACTCGCGCAGCTTCTTCTGATAGAGCTTGTATATCGCCACAATGTCACGGCTTCTCGGATCTCTGCCGACCTCGTACTCGTCGGGCGATTTCAGCTCGTCCTTCGCCATGCTGATAGCCGTGCAGACAGCCTTGGGCGCAAGTCGCTTCTCGTCAATCTCAAGCTCCTTCATACAGAGGGTGACGAGCCTTTTCTGGTCATCGGTGTCGTAAATAGAGAAGCCCTCGCGGTAGCCGAGTCGGTCACCGAATCTGCGCAGAATACGCAGGCAAATCGAATGGAAGGTGCCTGCCCAGACCGAGCGCGCGATTTCCTCATCGTCAAAGGTGCGGATAAGCCTTTCCTTAATCTCTCCTGCCGCCTTGTTGGTGAAGGTGATGGCGAGCACCGACCAGGGTGCTACGGGCGAGGTGATAAACTGTGGGAGCAGCTCGTGAATCTCGTCGGGCGACAGCTCGAGAGCGCCCAGAAGCGCATCGACTGCCTCAGGGATAATTCCCTCGGGCACGTAGTCCGAGAAATAGGCGTTTCCATACCTTATTATATATGCAATTCTGTTGACCAGAACGGTGGTCTTGCCGCTTCCCGCACCTGCAAGGACAAGCAGGGGGCCGTCGGTGGTGAATACCGCGCGGCATTGCTCGGGATTAAGTCGCGCGCCGTAGGCTTTATCGAACAGAGCGCGCTTGGCTTTTATATATTTTTGTGCTAAATCCTGCATTTTTAGACCGTGCTTTCGTAATATTTAGACAATAATTTCTTGAGTTCGTAATTTTTACTCTCATTTTTTCGAGTGTGGCTAGCTGACAGGCGAATTTGCCGAGCCGAAAAGTACCGCACGGAAAGTCGGTGAGAGTATAAATTCCCGACCTTTCGGGTGTAATTTTTTATTTGTTCCTTTCGTTTTCCACACCCTTTGATGTTGAAAATGTGGAAAACTTTTTGTCGAAAAAGCGGGCAAAAGGCTCGAAGAATGTTGGCAAGGACTAAAAAACCCACAGGTTTTCCACATTTTTGCCCTTCTCTTTTCCAAATGATGCCTTACTTGCCAAAAACTACACTTTTCCGTGATTTGAGTGAAAATACTGCACGGGAAGAGAAAAATGATTTTTTTCCGTCATTTATTTCTGCCCCCGTTTTTTCGCATTTTCGGTTCGTAATTTATACGAATTTTTTAGCGCTTTTTACTTTTTACGCTGGTTTTTGCATTGTTTTTTTGTATTTTTTGTTGACTTTTGTCTGCTTCCGTTGCCGCCTGTGCTCATTCTGGCTGCCTCGCGGCGAATTCGGCTTGCATCCTCACCGAAAATTCGGTCAAACTTCGTCTTTTTCTGCGTGGGTGAAGCGGATTTTGAGGGCGAATTTCCCTTCCTCGAGCCGCCTCTACCCTGCTTCGAGCGGGGCGAATTCTTCTTGTCGGGGATATACCTTGCCCCGCCCTGCGCGAAGGCAGGTCTGACGAGGCAGTCGGGCGCCGTGCCGATTAAGTCCTCTCTACCCGCGATTTTCAGCGCCTCTCTTACGAGATTCGCGTTCTCGGGCTTGGAATATTGCAGCAGCGCGCGCTGAAGCGCCTTCTCGTGATAGTCGGTGGTGACCTTGACACGCTTGCCTGTCATCGGGTGAATGCCCGTGTAGTACATTACCGTCGAAATCGTGCCCGGCGTGGGATAGAAGTCCTGCACCTGCTCGGGCATATAG
>CAYXAC010000226.1:0-1953 GCA_964463025.1 uncultured Ruminococcus sp. | reverse complement strand
TGACACTTGATACGGGAATTGCTACCTCATACGAGGGGATAAAGTCTATAAATCTTGTGGAGTGGCTGATCGGAGATGATTGATATATTTTTCCAAGAAAGCACCGTGCTTCAAAGCACGGTGCTTTCTATTTAAGTGATAGCGAAAACTATAAACTTAGCCGTCAAAGGCTTAAATCATCTCTCTTATCTTCTCCATCTCTGTGAGAACGAGATTCTTCGTCGATTCTCGCGGCTCGGCGAGTGGCAGGCGAAGCTCACTATTGCAGAGTCCCTTTGTTGACATCGCGTATTTGATAGGCGATGGGTTGGTTTCGGTAAAGAGCGACTTTATGAATGGCAAGAGCCGTAGCTGGAGTTCAAGGCTCTTTCCTCGCTCGCCCGAGAAATATTTCTCGCATATCTCGTGCGTGGCTCTCGGCAAGAGGTTTGACATCACCGATATTACACCTTTGCCGCCGAGGGAAAGGGTAGTGTAAATTTGCGAATCGTTGCCTGCATAGAGGTCGAGCGAGTCAGAGAGTGCCGCCAAATTCACCAGCCTGTCGGCAGAGTCCGAGGCTTCCTTTATTGCCACAATATTCGGATGCTCCGCGAGCCTTGCGAGCAGGTTGATTCCGAGGTTAACACCCGTTCTTGACGGAACATTGTAAAGTATAGTTGGCAAATCTACCGATTCCGCTATGTTCAGGTAGTGTTTTTCAATGCCGTACTCTGTGCCCTTGTTGTAATAAGGCGTGACGAGAAGCACGCCGTCACAGCCCACCCTTTCGGCATATTTTGTGTGCCTTATGGCAGCGCGCGTGTCATTCGTTCCGGTGCCGAAAACGAGCTTCACTCTACCGCCGATTCGCTCGGCAGAGAAGTCGTAGAGCCGATATCTCTCCTCGTCGGAGAGAGTTGCCGCCTCACCCGTCGTGCCGCCGATAACTATCGCGTCAGCACCCTCGCTTATCTGATGCTCGATAAGCCGACCGAGCGCCGCGTAATCTATTTCACCCTCTCGAAAGGGTGTTATGAGTGCCGTTCCGACACCGCTAAAAACGCATTTTTTCTTCATAATAAAAAGTCCTAGTTAAAAATGCCCCGATACCTTGATTTATCGGGTTATTTTGTGTATAATAGTAGGGTATTACACTGTCATTATATGAAAAAAAGAGGAAATATGGAACAAAGGGACACTAAAATTCTTAACGAGCGAGTGAGCACCGCACTCACCACGCACGACTTTTATTACGAGCTTCCCGAGGAGCTTATTGCTCAGTCACCGAGCGAGGAGCGCGACGGCTGTCGGCTTATGGTGCTTGGGCGCGAGAGTGGCGAGATTTCGCACAGAATTTTCAGAGATATAATAGATTATCTGCGCCCCGAGGATATGCTCGTCGTTAATTCGTCAAAGGTTATTCCCGCGCGCCTGCTCGGTAAGACCGACAAGACGGGCGGCGATATGGAGCTGCTTTTGCTTCGTATGTTCGACTCCGGCGAGTGGGAAACGCTCGTTCGCCCCGGCAAGCGTGCCAAGGTGGGCGCGGGATTCGACTTCTCGGGCATTCTGCACGCAACCGTTACGGGCATCGTTGACGGCGGTAACCGCACCGTGAAATTTGATTATGACGCCGAGAAATACAAGAATATTTATGAGGTACTCGATGCAATAGGTAATATGCCCCTGCCGCCCTACATAACGAAAAAGCTCGAGAACAAGTCTGACTATCAGACCGTCTATGCCAAGGAGGAAGGCTCGTCGGCTGCACCGACTGCGGGTTTGCACTTCACTCCCGAGCTGCTCGAGAGAATCAAGGCAAAGGGCGTTGGATACGGCGAGGTAACTCTGCACGTTGGGCTCGGCACCTTCCGTCCCGTCAAGGTGGACAAAATCGAGGAGCACGAGATGCACGGTGAGTTCTTCCACATCAGCGACGAGGTGGCAGAGGAGATTAACCGTCGCAGAGCC
>CAYXAC010000225.1:0-1961 GCA_964463025.1 uncultured Ruminococcus sp. | reverse complement strand
AAGAGACCGAAGAGAAGGCTAAGTTCTACTACATGGTTCTTGTATGTAACGATTGCGGAAATTATAATTGCGTAGCCAAGTTCGATGCCGAAGAATATGCAGCATATCTTGAAGCTATAAACCAATACTAATACATTCCCGACCGCCCGAATTTTCGGGCGGTCTTTTCTTTGCTTTCTTGGGGTTTGTAACAAAATTCCAAAAGAATATTGACAATTTGCACAATTTATATTATAATAATTTAGTTAAAAATAATTTGGCGGAGGGCAGTATGACAGAAAAGATTTCGCTCGCAGGCGACCTTGGCAGCGGTAAGAGTACCGTTGCGGATATTCTCATAGCCCGTCTTGGCGCGGAGTATTACTCCACCGGCGCTATCGTGCGCTCGATTGCCGAGGGACGCGGTATGACGGTCACCGAGCTTAATAAGTATATGGAAACGCATCCCGAAATCGACCACGAGATTGATGACGGTATTGCTGCGCTCTCCGAGCTTGACAAGTTCCTTATAATCGACTCGCGTATGGCTTGGCATTTCACCAAGGGCACCTTCAAGGTCTATCTTTCCTGCGATATCGAAACGAGCGCTCTGCGTATTATGAACGCTAACCGTAAGGGCGAGCACTCCGCAACGCTGGAAGAAACCATTGTCACCACGCGCACCCGTCGCGAGAGCGAGAAAAAGCGCTATCTCGAGCAGTACGGAGTGGATATAAAGGAACTCTCCAATTATTCGCTCATCGTGGACACCTCAAACGCCACGCCCGAGGAGGTTGCCGAATGCATAATAAATGCGTTTGAGAAATGGAAATCCGACAAGTCCTACACACGCGTGTTTATTACGCCGGTTAGACTCAACTTTCCCGAAATCGAGCTTGACGGTGACGTTATGATGCCTCTGCTGCAGAAAATTGAGGCAGGCGAGGAAATACCAGACGTTGAGGTATCCGAGATCGACGGTGAATTCTACCTCGTCGGCGGCTTCGAGTCAGCGATGGCTCACACCATGAGCTTCACCACCTTTATCCCTGCGGTTCTCGTTGACAAAGCGCCCGAGGGCGAATACGTAAAAATGAAAGATTCTATCTGAAAGGTACAATAAATGCTTACATTAAAGAAAAAAACAGCCGAGTATATAGCGACCGCTGCAGCCGCGAGCTTTGGCGAGGGACTTCTCTTGGCAGGCGACGTATTCTCAATGCTCGAGTATCCCCCCGACAGAACGATGGGTGACATTGCTCTCCCTTGCTTCCGTCTTTCAAAGGTGCTTCGTCGCTCGCCCGTGCAGATTGCCGAGGCGCTTGCTTCGGGCATTAACTGCGAGGAATTTTCCTCTGTCAGCGCGGTAAACGGCTATCTTAACTTCAAAATTGACGGTACGGCATTCTCCCGCCGTGTGATAGGCGACGTTCTCTCGCAGGGTGACAGCTACGGCTCTCCCCGAAACGGCGAGGGCAAGACGGTGGTCCTCGACTACTCATCTCCCAACGTCGCGAAGCCCTTCCACATCGGCCACCTCGGCACGACGGTTATCGGCCATTCCTTGAAGCTCCTGCACGAATTCGCAGGCTACAAGTGCGTTGGCATCAACTACCTCGGTGACTGGGGCACGCAGTTTGGTAAGCTTATCGTTGCCTACAAGAAGTGGGGTGACAAGGCGACCATAGAGCAGGGTGGAGTAGACGAGCTCGTTAAGCTCTACGTCAAAATAAATAATGAAATCAAGGCGGAGGAGGACTCGAATGAGGAGAAGAAATCTCCCCTCGCAGACGCTTCCCGTGCCGAGTTCAAGAAGCTCGAGGAGGGAAATGAGGAAAACCTCGCTCTCTGGCGTTGGTTCGTTGACGTCAGCCTCGATGAATATCAGAAAACCTACAGGCTCCTCGGCATAGAATTCGACTCCTACAAGGGTGAGTCCTTCTACACCGACAAAATGCCTGCCGAGGTTGAGAAGCTTCGCA
>CAYXAC010000224.1:0-1962 GCA_964463025.1 uncultured Ruminococcus sp. | reverse complement strand
GGCAGACCGAGTGCCTCTCCTACTACTCTGACCTCGTCCTTGTAGAGCAACTTTACAGGCTCGACAAGCTCAAACTGCATATCCTCGGGCAGACCGCCTACGTTGTGGTGCGCCTTTACGCCGTCGGACTCAAGAATATCGGGGTAAATCGTTCCCTGCGCGAGATAGCCGATGCCCGAGAGCTTCGATGCTTCCTCGTCAAAGACCTTTATGAACTCGTTACCGATAATTTTTCTCTTCTTCTCGGGCTCGCTGACACCTTTGAGAAGGTCGAGGAAGCGGTCAGTGGCATCGACGTAGACAAGGTTAGCGTCAAGCTCCTTGCCAAACACCTCAATCACCTGCTCGCTCTCGCCCTTACGCATAAGGCCGTGATTAACGTGTACGCAGACGAGCTGTCTGCCTATTGCCTTGATAAGAAGCGTGGCAACTACCGAGGAGTCAACACCGCCTGAAAGCGCGAGAAGCACCTTTCCCTCACCAACCTGCTCTCTTATAAGAGCTACCTGCTCGGTGATAAATGCATCTGCAAGCTCTCTTGTAGTAATACGCTGCATAGAATCGGGTCTGACGTTAGAGTTCATAAATAGTCCTCCGTGAATAATTTAATAATATTTATTATACAACATAACGGGTATAAAATTCAAGATATTTTTTCACTAAATAGTGCAGTTTCTCGTAAAATATTACTGTGTATACTGCACATTTGGAGGAAAAATGCTTGTAACAAAACCCTACGTGCGTGAAAATGCCGTCGCGTACGCAAAAAAGTATGCTTTTTCGCAGAATTCTTTGTTCGCCAACTTTGCCGGTATTGGCGGCAACTGCACCAATTTCGTATCGCAGTCGATATATGCAGGAAGCTGTGAGATGAACTACACTCCGACGTTCGGCTGGTACTTCATTTCGCTCGACGACCGTTCGCCGTCCTGGACGGGTGTGGAATATTTCTACAACTTTATTATAGAAAACGCCGATGTCGGTCCGTTCGGCAGAGTCGCAACGTCAGACGAGCTTGAGATAGGCGACGTAATTCAGCTAGGTAGAAACGAGGAGGGATACTATCACACGCTACTCGTGGTCGGATTTGACGGTGAGGATCTGCTCGTCGCGGCACAGACCGATAACGCCTACGCCCGCCCTCTCTCAACCTACGATTACGACTACGCGAGATTTATTAAAATACTCGGCGTCCGCTTTGAATCCCCAGAGGATAGCACCTCATGCTTCGAGCGACTAATGCAGGGATAAAACGAAAAACACCGCGTTTTGACTAGTTAAGTTTGCAAAACGTGGTGTTTTATATTAAAGATTGATTTTATTTTCTACAGTGTAGAGTGAGAGAAGCTCACTCTTCTTCTCCTCGATCTCCGCCTTCATAAGCTCAATGTCATCGACAGAGAAATTATCAAGATCGCCATCAACAAGCTTGCCCTTGTACATTCTGTCAAGCATATAAGAGTAGGCAATGCTTATAGCACCGATGTCACCGTTACGCTCGCAGATAACCTTGTTGGAGTTGCCGCGCAGAAGCTCCTCTACGGCGTAAACACCCATCTTGGACGCACGAATTCTATCGGCAAGAGTTGGGTTACCGCCTCTTACGATATGAGCAAGACGGGCAAACTTGGTCTCAACGCCGGTGTCCTTCTGAATCTTCTCGGCAAGTGCGGGTGCGTATTCCATACCTACGCCCTCCGAAACGATAACGATGAAGTTGCGCTTGCCAAGCTCCTTGGCTCTCGAAATCTTCTTGCAAATAGAGTCATCGTCGTGAGGAAACTCGGGAACGACTACTGCGGTAGCACCCGATGCAATTGCGGTATTAAGCGCGATGTCGCCTGCGCCGCGTCCCATAACCTCAACTACGTTACATCTCGCGTGCGACTCACAGGTATCACGAAGCTTGTCAACAAGCTCGATAACCGTGTTCATAGCGGTGTCGAATCCGATGGTGTTATC
>CAYXAC010000223.1:0-1973 GCA_964463025.1 uncultured Ruminococcus sp. | reverse complement strand
GACTTATATATTTTTTTGCCGCCGATGTTCATTTCGGTCTTGGGATAATCGTAAACATTATAATCTCTTATAACGATTACGTGAGGATTATCGTACTGAATGATCTCGGCTATTTGATTGTTCAACAAATGAATAATCGTAAACGTGGAATATGCCACGCCTCGGAGCGAGCATACGGGCAGAGTTGCCGCTATGGTAGATACGCATTCCTCAATAGGCAATCCTGCCGCCATCATCGTTGAGATAATCTTGGAAGTAAGTGTGGAAAGAATACTCGCCTTTACACCAGAGCCAAGGCCGTCTGCAAGCACGATGACGGTAGAATTCTCATTTTCCTCTACAACGTCTACGTGGTCACCGCAAAGCTCTTCACCGACATGATTGATGCTTTTATATCCGATATCTGCACACAAATCATTCATCGCCGACAGACTCCTTTAGTTTAGTCAAGGCTATTTTTGTTTCAGCGGCAGTTTCGCCAAGCAGTGACGCAATTTCCTGAACGATTCTCATCTGCTTTTCAACAACGCTATCGGCAACCTCAACCGCCTGCTTGTTTATCCTTGCGTTCTTTTCTCTCTCCAATTCCTCATCGGTGATATCGCGCATAATACCTATCAGCATACGCGAATCAGGGTCGTAAACTACCGTCTGCCTTATATATTTTTTGTATTCAGCAAGATAGGTGCGCTGATCTCTGACGCTTCTGCCTGTACTCTTCACCTGCATAAACACCGTAGGATCGAGAATACGGACAACAGGCTCGCCAAGTACGTCGGAGGCCGCACGAATATTCATAATCTTTCGCGCCGCAGCGTTGATCTGCTGTACCTCGAGATTTTCGTTCAATGCGATCAATCCGTTAGGAGTATTCTTAACTATGGTATCCGAGAAGCTTTCCGCCTTATCTTTAAGGAAAGGTAAGCACATAGAGCTTTCAGCCTTGCCCTGAATGATTGCTATTGCCTTTTCACGACAAGAATTATATCCGCAAGAGCCGCAGTTAAGCTCGTCAGCCGGCTTGAATTTACCCATCTGACGCAGAACGCTCATTATCTCCATATCAGACGGTGTGGAAAGCCTATGCTCAATCATTTCAAAATGCTTTTTAATCTCCATTGGAGCAGGCTGAGATACCTCGAAATCGCGCTCACCCGCATAGTCGGAAACAATTATAAAGTCCTTTATCGGTGAGGAACGGTGATATTTTTCCATAACCGGACCGCCGATACAGCTGCCGACACAGGCGGACATTTCAATAAAGCATTTATGAATCTTTCCGCTTTCAATATCTTTAAGTGCAGAGATACAGTTCTCAACACCGTCGAGTGCAACGTATGTATAGCCGGGGGCATTCTGTGGCATCGTTTTCAAAACACCGCCTGTTGTGGGGAAGAAGCGGGCACGGCTTTCGGGGGTTTCGTCGACTTCCCTCTCAAGCTCAATATGCTCGGATTTCAGCCAATTGGAAAGCTCCTCGAAGGTGAGAACGGCATCTACTAGTCCTTCATAGTGCTCAGCCTCGTCCTTTTTTGCAACGCAGGGGCCGATAAATACGGTCTTTGCGTTCGGCATTCTTTTCTTGATATCAGCGCAATGCGCCTGCATAGGCGACATAACGTCGGCAAGATACTCAAGACAAGCGGGATAGTATTTCTGAATCAATAAATTTACCGAGTGACAGCAGGAGGTGATAATAATATCTCTTTCTTCCTCGCGAAGCATACGCTCGTATTCATTTTTGACGATGGTTGCGCCGATTGCGGTTTCCTCAACGTCGAAAAATCCAAGCTTCTTAAGTGCTCGGCGCATAGACTCTATTCCAACACCCTCGTAGTTAGCAATAAACGACGGTGCAAGGCTGACAACGACGGGATCTCCGCTTTGAAGCAGAACTCTCGCCTTTTCTGTTCCGTCTACGATCTCCTTGGCATTTTGGGGACAAACAACAAAACAATGACCGCACAAAATGC
>CAYXAC010000222.1:0-1976 GCA_964463025.1 uncultured Ruminococcus sp. | reverse complement strand
TGTAGGAAGTAGCCTCCATTCCGTTGGTAAGTCTTACTCTGGCGATCTTACGAAGAGCCGAGTTAGGCTTCTTGGGGGTAGTGGTAGTAACCTTGGTGCAAACGCCTCTTCTCTGAGGTGCAGTCTGGTCGATGGGAGCATTCTTAAGAGCATTGAAGCCTCTCTGAAGAGCGGGAGTCTTAGACTTGCTCACCTTATCAGTACGACCCTGCTTTACGAGCTGGTTAAAGGTTGGCATGATTTTCCTCCTTTCATACAATAATATATCACTGTCAAAAGGGCATAGTTCACCCATTTGCGCAGTTACAACACATTTTAACACTTATTATTATTTTTGTCAAGACTTTTTGTAAATTTTCTCTATTTTTATCATATTCTATTCTACTATCTTTCTATTTTTTAGATATAACAAACAATTAAAGGCGGTTTTTCGACGGTTTTCGCGCTTCCCGGCATAATACTGCACCGTCAAAGAACAGAAAGCGAGCATTGTAACAAAGTAAGAGTGGTTTTACAAAAAAAGCAAAGCATTCAAAGGTGTTTTATATCGCAAAAATCGAAGCAAAATGTCGAATATTGCAAAGTATTGTTTGCAAAAAGTGAAGTTTGAAGTCAAAAAAGCGGAGAGTCAACGCTCTCCGCTTAATATTTTTTATTCCTTGCCGTATTCGTAGTGAATAGTGGCATTTTTAAGGCAATCATTGGCAGGAAGGATATTGATGCTATTCCACTCTTCCTCGGTTCCTGCGTAGTAAACATCTGTCAGCATATCGCAACCGCAAAAGGCGCTGTCGCCAATCGAGGGCAGCTTGATTCCCTCGCCAAAGGTCACGCTCGTCAGTGAGGAGCAGCCTATAAATACGGCGTAGTGCAAGCCGGTTACACTTCCGGGAATAGTTACGCTCTTTAAAGACGTACACCAGCCAAACGAATTTCCGGCAAGCCTTGTTACTCCCTCGGGAATAGCAAATTCGGTATCCGTCTTGGCTATAGCATATTGCATCAGCATTGTGCCGTCGTAGGTGTAAAGATTACCGTCAATATCCTTATAGGCAGTGTTCCCGTCTGCTACGTTAATGCTTGCCAATGCATTGCAACTAGAAAACGCATAATAGCCTATTTCAGTCACGCTCCCAGGAATATCCACGCTCGTAAATAACAGACAGTGATAGAACGCATATTCACCGATAGTAGTTACCCCTTCGGGAATATCTATTCCCTTTAATGAAGTGCAGGACTGAAACGCGCCCTCACCGATATAGGTTACTCCGCTCGGGATATTTATGCTTTCCAAAGAGTAGCAACGGTAGAACGCACAATCGCCTATTGAGGTCACGCCATCGGGAACAAGAACGCTCGTTATCGAAGAACCGCGCAGCGAGTAAGATCCTATCGCAGTTACGGCGTCATTTTCCGGCGAAACAGGCGGAATTACGATGTCGGTATCGGTACAAGTACCGATGCCCTTGACGTAACAGGTTCCGTCACCGTTTGAAACGAATTCAAGACCTTCGCTATATTTTACGCTGCTTACTCCGAGATGCTCCTTGAGCTCGTCGTAGCTCATCTTACCGTCCTGCATATAGGTAATCGAGCCTGCTTCGTCAAGTATAACGGTATGGGGATAATAACTCGTTCCGCCAAGCAGATTGAAATAGAGATCCGTATAGTCGGTAAGAGGTGTGTCCTTGGCGAAAACAATCTTGGAGTCCGGGAAATTCGAGCTAACGTAATCGTTAGCGTCATCGATGCCGGCCACGCTGTGAACCGCGAGTATTACAACCTCGCCTGAAAACTCGCTAGCAATTTTATCAAAATCGGGAAGCTCGCTTTTGCAAGGTCCGCACCACGTTCCCCAGAAATTAACTACCACCTTTTTGCCGATGAAATCGGAAACGCTCACACTTCCGCCACCGTCCAAAAGCTCAAGCGGGTATTCGGGGCACTTATTATAATTGTAGCGAATATTTGCGCCC
>CAYXAC010000221.1:0-1991 GCA_964463025.1 uncultured Ruminococcus sp. | reverse complement strand
AAATCGTCGAGATGGACGGCAGACGAGTCGAGAGCATACACGTCAAGGATATGCGTGTAAGCGAGGATGAGGATGACGAAAGCGACGATGATGAAGAAAGCGACGAGGACGAAAAACAGCAGAGTTTCTTCAAATAATCACAACTTTAGTTTACAAAAAGCGCACTCGGAGATGCAAAAATGCATTTCCGAGTGTTTTTTATTTTGCATTTACAGCATTCTTAAATTCCCGTCTGTCGATATTCAGAAGGCTGATTATTGCAACGGTAAGCGATGCTGAAAACAGCATTTTTAGGAATATCCATACTCCCGATATACTGCTTCCACCAAAGTGAAAGAGCGCTCGAGTAACCATGGTAACGATGAGCGAAATGATAAGCGGTATTATTATCGAGGGAAGCGTGGTTATGGTGAACTTCACGCGTTTTTTAAGGCGGAGTATCGATAGGGCAAAGTTATACGCTTCCATAACCACTATAACCACCGCGTAACCCATAATGCCAAGGCGCGGTATCAGAAGCCAGACGAGAATTACCGAGAGAAGCGAATCGGTAATGTTTACCCACATCGAAAAGACCTGCTCACCAATTCCCTTGAGCATTGAGTCGGCAACGTGATCTAGGTACATTATCGGCACGATAAGCGCGAGTGTGGATATGTAATATCCGGCGTCGTAGGAGTCGTAGACTGCGTAGCCAAGCTCCTCGGCAAAGGTAAAGAGAAACACGGCACAGATAGTAGCGTAGGTGAGAGTCGTATTGAGCGCCTTTGATGCGATTCTGCTCATTCTCTCAGTCCTGCCTGCCGCGAGGTCCTCGGCAAATTCGGGAACGAGCAGTCCTGCAAACGAGGATAGCGGCGACATCGGATATATTATCATAGGAAGCGCCATACCGTGCAGAGTGCCGTAGTGCGAATATGCCTCGGACATACTCTCGCCATGCTCACGCAGTTTTTTTGGTATAAGTATATGCTCGACGTTGAGAAGCAGCGAGCGAACGTATGCCGAGAATGCAAGCGGCAGAGCCATTCCCGCTACGCCCGAAAGCTCGGGGGACTGCTTCTCTACCCTGCCGAAATGCTGACGGCGGTCAAAAAGAAATTCAAGCCAAATCAAGACGAATCCAAATATTTCGGTCAGCGTAATGCCAATACACAGGCCTATAACCGCGCTGACTATGCCATCCTTTGCCATATTAGTGACGAGGACTACCGTGAGAACTATTTTGACCAGCTGACAGAATACCGACACTGCGGCATTAAAGCCAACGCGCTTAACTCCCACGAAGTATCCCGAATATACAGCGCATAACGCCGTTGGAAGCAGAGAAAAGGCAAGAACCTTTAGTGAGGTTACGGTGCGCTCGTCGGATAGCACTATCCTGCCGAGAAAATCTGCGCCGAAAAATAAAAACAAGGTGGCAAGAGCGCCGAAAATTGCAGAATAAACAAGCGCGCCGCGCATCACCCTACCGACCTCACGCGGTTTCCCCTCGCCTATCGCACTCGCTACAAGGCTTGTTACCGTCAGGCTGATGCCCGAGGTGGCAAAGGTGACCGCAAAGGAATAGACGGTCATAACGAGGGTGAAGAGTCCGGTTCCTTCTGCGCCAACCGTGCGCGAGATAAACGCGCCGAAAAACATTGACACCGTGCGCATTGCAAGACCAACGAGAGTTAAAAGAATTCCGCTTCTGAAAAAGCGCATTTTGTCGCTCATAGCATCTCCAAATTAACAAGAAAAGTTTAGCGGCAGCGCCGCCAATCTCTACATTTATATGAAATTTAACTAACAAATATCATTATCGGCAGTGATTTTGGGCATAGGTTTACAATATATTAAAATTCTTACAAAAAATTTCAAAAAACCCTTGCATTTTTTTGATTTATATGCTATAATAATCCCTGCTGATTTATGCGAATAAATAATTTATATAAAATTTTCGTCTTTATGACGGGATTTTTGGAGGTGTAAAAATGGCTAAGTGCAGT
>CAYXAC010000220.1:0-2018 GCA_964463025.1 uncultured Ruminococcus sp. | reverse complement strand
CCCAGAACTCGTCCATAAGCTGCGTGCGGGTAAAGGTCTTTTTCGGGTAGGAGAGGAGCTTGTAGAGAATGTCGAATTCCCTTGCGGTGAGCGATATTTCCTCGCCCGAAAGCGCAGCCGAGCGCTCGTCGGCATCCATAACGAAGTCACCTATCTCGATGCGGCGGCTTGACGCAATCTTCGAGCGACGGAGCAACGCACCGATGCGCAAAAACAGCTCGTCAAGGTCAATAGGCTTGGTCATATAATCGTCAATGCCTATGCGATAGCCTCTCTGCTTTGCGGCAAAGTCGTCGCGCGCACTCATAAAGAGAATGGGTATCTCGTTATTAAGCGAGCGAACGGTCTTGGCGAACTCGAAGCCGTCAATATTCGGCATCATTATATCCGACACGATGAGGTCAAAGGTGGTCTTATACATTTCGTCGTACGCCTCGTCTGCCGAGAGCGCGCCGATGGCCTCGTAGCCGCTATGATTAAGGAAGGAGCAGACCGAGCGATTCAGGTCGCGGTCGTCCTCAACGACTAAAATTTTGAACATATGAAATACCTCCGAGGGTGCATTTTTACATTTTCTATTGAATTATAGCACACAAATGTTAATATTTTGTTTGCGTTTTGCCGAATTTTCAAAAAGTATAAGGCAAAATCTTGCGATTTTGCCTTATACCGTCAGACTAAACTCGATTTTCTTAAAACGAGCGCACTTGCTGCACCGAGTCCAATGGCGAATATCGCACCGCCCGCAAGGCACAGAATAACGTTCATTGCCGTAGATGCGAGAGGTGTTATCATTGACACCATCATAAAGAGAAGCATTCCGCCACCGAGCGAGCCACAGATAGCGAGCCACGCTCTTTGTCTTGCCGCTACGCTGATAAGCACAAAGATGGATACGAACACGAGCATCAGGAAAAGCTTTGCAAGCATACAGCAGACGATATTATAAGACGTCAGACCGTGAAGGTCGAATGAGAGTCCCGAGATAGCGCCACCGAGCATCGCGCCGATAAAGTAGGCTATCAGCATAAGCGCGCCTGCGACGAAGCCTGCAAGAGTTTTCGATACTACGTATTCGCTCTTTTTCGCACGAACGGTAAAGAGGTTTTTCGCAAATCCGCTTCTGAAATCGTCAGAGATGAATAGACAGATGAACACCGAAACGAGCATAAACATCATATTGATGTTGCACATACTCATTACGTCCATACCGCCCATAGCGGCACCCTCGTCACCTGGTAGCGTACCGATGGACTGCCAGGCGTTTTCGGGTCCCTGCATTATTGTGACCTCTCCGGTTTGCGGATTAACGCTCTCCTGCCCGTCCATCATGGTCATCATAACCGTCATAAGTATCGGGATTATAAGCGCTGTGGCAATTAAAATATAAAAAGTTCTCGACCTTGACATTCGGAGAAAGTCTACCTTCAACATGCTATAAAGTCGGTCCTCGAGGGTGATTTTGTAAAATTTAGTTTGCATTTACCTGCCCTCCTGCATCAAATCAATGTAATATTCCTCAAGACCTATCTTGTCGGTCTTGATTTCGGTAACGCATATGCCGCTTTTGTAGAGATAGGTCACTATCTCCTCGGGAGAGGTTGCGTCATAGACGCGCAGATAGCCTGCCTCGTCCTCCTCGACACGCGAATATTTTGAGGCGAGAAGCATTTTAGTGCGGCTCATTTCCGTGCTTTGCAGAGCTACGAAGGTGCGGCAGCTTGCGTCAAGCTCATCGGCGGTCATTTCTCTTATCATTTTGCCGCGACGGATAATGCCGTAATGCGTTGCTACCTTCTGCAGCTCACCGAGAAGATGTGAGGAAACGATGATCGTTCGACTGCCGTCCTTGACGATATCGTGGAATACTTCACGCATAATTCTCATACCGTCGGCATCTAGACCGTTGAGAGGCTCGTCAAGCACGAGTAGCGTAGGCTTGCCGAGCAGAGCCATAGCGATACCGACTCTCTGCTTCATACCGAGCGAGCAGTTCTTGTATTTGTTGCCTGCCGCGC
>CAYXAC010000219.1:0-2032 GCA_964463025.1 uncultured Ruminococcus sp. | reverse complement strand
CTACTGCATTGTTTACCATCTCAATAAGAGTCTTGGTTTTTCCGGAGCCTTTGCCACCGATGAACAATTTTATCATTTTGATATCCTCCTGAATTTTAAGATTTATATAACTCTACACTTATATTTTACACTATATAAGCGAAAATTGCAATAGCAAATTTAGAAAATTATAAAATAAAAATTTATTTTGTAAAAAATTCACAATTTAATATGTGCATTATTTACCTAAAATACGTGCTTCCAGCGCAGTTTTCATATCCTCGTAACCGGGCTTGCCGAGGAGAGCGAACATATTCTTCTTGTACGCCTCAACTCCGGGCTGGTCAAAGGGATTAACGCCAAGAAGATAACCGGACATAGCGCAAGCAAATTCAAAGAAGTAAATGAGGTAACCGAGTGAGTGCGCGCTGCGATCCTCGACCTCGAGAAGGATGTTGGGTACGCCACCGTCGTTATGCGCGATGAGAGTCGCAGTCATAGCGGTCTTGTTGACATAATCAAGGTCCTTGCCGGAAATGAAATTAAGACCGTCAACATTAGCGGGATCGTTAGGAATAATAAACTTTGAACCGGGATTCTTGATGCTGATAACCGTTTCAAAGAGATTTCTCTGTCCCTCCTGGATATACTGGCCAAGAGAATGAAGATCGGTAGAGAAAATTACGGAGCAAGGGAAAATACCTTTCGCATCCTTGCCCGAGCTTTCGCCAAAGAGCTGCTTCCACCATTCGTTAAGCATAAGCATATAAGGCTCGTAGCCCACGAGAATTTCAGTGCTCTTACCCTTACGCAGAAGTGCGTTACGGATCATAGCGTAACGCAGCGCATCATTCTTCTCCGCATCGTCGGACTTGAATGCGTTCATAGCATCGGCAGCGCCCTGCATAAGCGCGTCAACATCAATGCCTGCACATGCAATGGGAAGAAGACCGACTGCCGTGAGAACCGAAAATCTGCCGCCCACGTCATCGGGAACCACGAAGGTTTCGTAACCTGCCTCATCAGAGAACTTCTTGAGAGTTCCGCGTGACTTGTCAGTGGTGACAAAAATACGCTCCTTAGCGCCATGCTCGCCGTACTTTTCAACAAGAAGCGACTTGAATACTCTGAAAGCAATAGCAGGCTCGGTGGTAGTACCGGACTTAGAAATTACGTTCACCGCAATATCCTTGCCCTCACAGATTGAGAGAAGCTCAGTAAGCGCAGTGGTAGATATATTATTACCCGCGAAATAGATATCGGGGGTGTCTTTCTTAAGATTATTATAAAGCGGACTCTTCACAAACTCAATAGCAGCTCTCGCACCAAGATAAGATCCGCCAATGCCGATAACAACGAGAATGTCAGAGTTCTTCTTGATTTTCTCTGCTGCAAGCTTAATTCTTACAAATTCATCTTTATCATAATCAACGGGAAGTTTTACCCAACCGTGAAAATCACTGCCCTGTCCCTTGCCGCTGATGAGGAGCTTGTGAGCTACCTTTGCAAAGGGCTTGAGATACTCGATTTCACTGGGGGAAACGAAGCCCGAAAGAAATTTTTCGTTTAATTTTACGCTCATGTTTTTTGCCTTTCAAAAAATTTACCTATTATATTATACAACATTATTTTTATATTTTCAAGTATATTTTTTAATTTATTTTAACCACAAGCAATTCTTTTCATTATTCTGCCGAAAAGTTGCAAAAGTTTTATTTTTTCAATGTCCTCGATAACATAAATATTGCTTTTTCCTATTTGTTTACCATCGATTTTATAAACTATACTACCAACGATATCGCCTTCGGTAATCGGTGCTGTAAGGCTCTCGGGAATATCATAGATCATTTCCACAAGAGAAAGCTGTGATTTATCAACTACGCAAGAAAACGGACGTGAATAAAGCGCAACGCTATCTTTAATTCCCGATAGCACGTCGGCATTTTCTATAAATTCCTCACCTCGCTCATATAGCGCAAAATTAGCAAATCCAAAGTCGAGCAATTCCCTAGCAGCCTGATTTCTCTCGTCGCGAGTTCGCGCGCCCATAATG
>CAYXAC010000218.1:0-2049 GCA_964463025.1 uncultured Ruminococcus sp. | reverse complement strand
AGAAAGCACAGACGAAGCGGCGGGAGATAAACCCCCGCCCTACTCTCGCACGGCGTGGGAAGATAATTTCGAATTTCGAATTCCAAATTTCGAATTTCGAATTTAATCGAGCTGTCTTATCGGCTTTATTGCCGTTCCTTCATCATATTCTCTCACCTCGCCGACGGCGAAGAAGCCGTGTGCGTCGGAAAGACGCACTCTCTCGCAGAGAGGATAAGCGGTGCCTATTTTCTTCTGGTAAATCTCAAGCCCCGAGTGAGCGAGCTTTGCAAAAAAATCGGGAAGCTTCACTTCGGGCAGGTCGCGGAAGATATGCTCGACGGGCAGAACTCTCGCTTCCCTCTCGGGCCCGGTCATCGCTTCAAGCTCGGAGAGCGTCACGCCGTCAGCAAGGGTGAAGCCTGAGGCTGATGCACGGCAGAGCGTTTTCATCGTACCGCCGCAGCCGAGGCGCGCGCCAATGTCGGCGCAAAGCGTGCGGATATACGTACCCTTCGAGCATCTGACGTCGAGGGTGTATTCCCTCTCGGATATTCTATCGGCTGTGAGCGAATGAATAGTCACGGCACGAGCCTCGCGCTCTATCGTCACGCCATCTCTGGCAAGGTCGCAGAGCTTCCTGCCGCCAACCTTGAGCGCCGAGTACATAGGCGGTGTCTGCATATATTCACCGATGAAGGATTCTACCGCCGCCATAACCTCGGCTTCGGTGGGGATATTCTCGCACTTGGTCAGCACCTCGCCCGTCACGTCCTCGGTGTCGGTTGTCACACCTAAAAGGAGCGTTGCAATATAATGTTTATCAGAGGTGAGCATAAACTCGCTCGCCTTGACTCCGCGCTCGATAAGCACGGGCAGAACACCCGTCGCCATTGGGTCGAGCGTACCTGTATGCCCCGCCTTTTTCACACCGAGAATGCGCTTGACACGGTTAACCACGCCCTGCGAGGTCAGTCCTTCTTCCTTGTTGATTATAATCAGTCCGTTTTTCATAAAGCACCCGAAATTTTAATATATCTACGCTATTTTATCATATTCAAAGAAAAAATTCAATAAAGACTTGTAAATATCTTAAAAATATGGTAGAATTTTATCTATCAACTCTCGGAGGATAAGAAAATGAAAGCAGTTGTAACTGTTATAGGAAAAGACAAGGTCGGCATTATCGCTATAGCGAGCAACGAATGCGCCAAGTACGGTGCGAATATAATAGATATCAGCCAGACTGTTATGAAGGAATATTTTGCAATGATTATGCTCGTAGAGCTTGACGGATTAACGGTTGATTTCCAAGGCTTCTCCGAGGCTATGAAGTCGGCAGGCAAGGAAGCGGGCGTTGAAATCAGCGTTATGCACGAGGATATCTTCAACTCGATGCACAGAATTTAATTAAATTCGGAATTAAGAATTCGAATTTTATAAGGAATCACTATGCTTAACACTAACGATATTCTAGAAACTATAAAGATGATACGAGAGGAAAATCTCGATATCAGAACGGTCACTATGGGCATCTCGCTCTTTGACTGTATTTCAGACGATCCTGCGCGTCTTGAAGAAAAAATCTATGACAAGGTCACGACCTCTGCGAAGAATCTCGTCGCGGTATGCTGTGAGCTTGAGCGCACATACGGTATCCCCATCGTCAATAAGAGAATCTCTGTCACACCTCTTTCCTATATAGGTGCAGGGCTCTCGCCCGATGGATTCGTGCGTCTTGCCAAGGTGCTTGAGCGCGCGGCTCTGGAGCTGGGTGTCAACTTCATTGGCGGCTACTCGGCACACGTGCAGAAGGGTGAGATTAAGGGTGCGCGCAGTCTTATTGAGTCTATCCCCGAGGCACTATCGGAAACGACACGCATCTGCTCGTCAATCAACGTGGCGACCACCAAGGCTGGCATCAATATGGACGCTGTGCGCGAAATGGGCGAGATTATCAAAAAAACTGCGTATCTTACCAGAGATAACGATTCTATCGGATGTGCGAAGCTCGTTGTTTTCGCCAACATTCCCGAGGATAATCCCTTTATGGCAGGCGCGGTACACGGC
>CAYXAC010000217.1:0-2092 GCA_964463025.1 uncultured Ruminococcus sp. | reverse complement strand
GTACTTGGTAACCGTATAGTAGGATTCATCCTCGCTCAATTCAAATATAAACTTATCCTTCTTGCAGGACGAGAGCGAAATCATAGCCGTGAGCACAAGCACCGTGCAAAGCACGAGCGCAAGAATTGACTTAAAATTAGTATTCTTTTTCACATTTTTTCTCCATAAATATTTTTTATCTAATATATTATAACATTTTTCCGCGATTTGTCAATAGAGAATAAGAAAAAAAGCAAAGGTAACCTTTTCCTTTACTTTTACATATAATGGAAATGTGCCTAGGCACTGATTTCTTAACTACGAAGGATTAAAGAATGGAAATTCGTACGTTTGGTAGCGGAAAGAGGCTTCGTGAATGCGAGCGTCGGCTATCGCCACTTGACCTTGGTGTGACGCTCCTTTTGCTTCTGCCCATTCCCACCACGAGAGATAAAGAATACATTACGGGTACTTCCAGGGGGCTCTCTGAGCTTTACCCACTCTGCACGCAGGGCGCGCTGGTCGCAGGCTATGGCATTCCGAGTGATGTTAGAGAGAAAATGGAATCGCTCGGTGCGCGGGTTTTCGATGCAGGTCTTGACGAGCAATTTCTGCTCGCCAACGCAGAGTTAAGCGCAAGAGGTGCGCTCGCCTATCTGCTCACGGATACACCGCTTGATATTACCGATATGAGCATTGGCGTTATCGGCTACGGCAGAATAGGCAGAGAGCTTTCGCGGCTGCTTCTCTTCCTCGGTGCGCATCTGACTGTTTACACCAAGCGAGCGAGCCTTGCCGCCGACCTTGCCGCGCTCGGCATAGATGCAGAGGTTATCTCGCAGGACACCGATCTGGCCGAGCTTGACGCAGTATTCAATACCGCGCCCGAGAGCATTATTTCGGTAGAGAGAATTGCCGCCCTGCCCGAGAAAACTCGCATAATCGACCTCGCATCAGGAAGCATCTTCGAGCCGTCGGCAAGGCTCACGAAGCTATCGTCTATCCCAGAGGCTATGTACCCGATTAGCGCGGGCAGACTCTACTCCGAGGCAATAATCCGCGCGGCAAAGGAGGACTCTCGGTGATAGGATATGCAATATGCGGCTCCTTTTGCAGCTTTCGCAAGGCGCTCTCCACCCTCGAAAGACTTGTAGCCGAAGGACACGAGATTCAGCCGATAATGAGCGAGCGCGCATACTCGACCGATACTCGCTTTTATCGCGCGGATGAGTTCAGGAAAAGGCTCGCAGAAATCACGGGCAGGGAAATCATACACACGGTCGAGGCGGCAGAGCCGCTAGGGCCGAGGATGCCGCTTGACGCTCTCGTTATCTCACCCTGCACGGGCAACACGCTCGCCAAAATCGCGCGCGGCATCACTGACTCGGCGGTCACAATGGCGGCTAAAGCGCACCTAAGATGCGACCGACCGTTGCTTATCGCCCTTGCCTCAAACGATGCGATGTCGCAGAATTTATCGAATATTGCGCGCCTCGTCACCCGTCGCTCGCTCTACTTCGTGCCGATGCGGCAGGACGACCCGATAGGCAAGCCGCATTCGCTCGTCGCCGACTTTGACCTACTTCCCGAGGCTCTTGCCGCTATGAGAGAGGGACGACAGCTCCGCCCGCTTTTTTTAGAGCCAAATTAATAAAAACGGCTGGAATTTCCCGGCCGTTTTTATATTGAAATGTATTATTGTATTATTATTATTATTATTATTATCTCTGAATTCTGCCCGAGCCGTCGCCGCCTGCAAGCTTCTCAACCTCTGCAAGAGTAACCATATTGTAGTCACCCTCGATAGAGTGCTTGAGAGCAGACGCAGCAACTGCGAACTCAACCGCAGCCTGCGTATCCTTGCCCGAAAGGAGCGAGTAGATAAGACCGCCGCCGAAGGAGTCACCGCCGCCTACACGGTCTATGATGTGAAGGTCATACTTCTTCGAGAAGCAGTACTCGTTCTTTGCAACGTTGTAGAGCATAGCAGACCAGCCGTTGTCAAATGCCGAGTGGCTCTCACGCAGAGTGATAGCAACGTACTCGAAGCCAAACTTGTCAGCAAGCTGCTTTGCAACAGACTTGTAGCCCTCGTGGTTAAGCTTACCGCCGT
>CAYXAC010000216.1:0-2163 GCA_964463025.1 uncultured Ruminococcus sp. | reverse complement strand
GTCTTTTCCCACATATGAGGAGGTTACACCCATGAACACAGTTAAGCAAGAGGAGCCCAAGAAGCCGGCTACCCCCATCGTTGCGAACACAGGAGATGCTGACAGCAATATCGAGCTCAAGGTAGTTCGTCCCGTTAGCTTTGATGAGGTTAGCGAGATTGCGGACTATCTTATTGAGGGCTACACCGTAGTGCTCAACCTCGAGCTTCTCGACGGCGCGCAGACACTCCGTATGCTCGATTTCCTTAACGGAGTTACCTACTCCAACGAGGGCGAGATCAAGAACGTAGCGAAGAGCACCTACATCATCACTCCGCATAATGTTGACGTTTCCGACGAAGACTAATTTACAGTGGGAATCGGCATATCCTTGTCGATTCCCTTTTTCATATGATATTTTATTTTAGGAGAGAAAAAAATGGTTTGGTTCAAAAAAAGAACACCGCTTGAATATATAGTATACAGTGCTATCATTCTCGCCGGCATAATTATTGACCAGCTCTCGAAGTTCCTGGTCTTTAAGTTTATGACCATTGGGCAGTCCATACCGCTTATCAAGGGATTTTTGCACATCACCTACACCACCAACGACGGCGCCGCATTCGGTATGATGGACGGCTCAAGATGGATATTTATGGTCGTTTCGACCGTCGCTATACTCGTATTTCTCGCCTACCTCTACCTCGGTCACGCGGATAACTGGCTCTATGCCGTATCGCTCAGTATGGTAATTTCGGGCGGTATCGGTAATATGATAGACAGACTCGGGCTCGGCTTCTACGTCAATTCGACAACGGGACAGGGCGAGGTTATCGACTTCATCGACTTCTGCGGTATCTGGAACGCTGTATTCAACGGCGCTGACGCATTCGTCTGCGTCGGTGCGGGACTCCTGATACTTGCGCTGATACTTGATATAATCAAGGAGTCGAAGGCGGAGAAGGCTGCCAAGACGGCAGAAAGCAGTGACGATGATACTGAAAGTAACTGACGAACAAAAGGGACAGCGCCTCGACGCATTCTGCGCCGAGGCCGCCTCTATATCAAGGAGCCAGGCGGCAAGGCTTATCGACGAGGGCTGCGTTCTCGTTTCGGGGAGCACCGAGCCGAAGAAGTATGCGGTAAAGACAGGCGACGAGATAGAGATTATTATCCCCGAGGCAAAAGAGCCAGAGGCTCTGCCCGAGGACATTCCGCTTGATATCGTCTACGAGGACGATTATATTATCGTTATCAACAAGCCTAAAGGTATGGTCGTGCATCCTGCGCCCGGCAATTATTCGGGCACGCTGGTCAACGCCCTGCTCTACCATTGCCGTGACTCGCTGTCGGGCATTGGCGGTGTGATGCGCCCGGGAATAGTGCATAGGATCGACAAGGACACCTCGGGACTGCTCGTTGTTGCGAAGAATGACGAGGCGCACGCTGCGCTCTCTGCGGAATTAAAATATCACGGCATTGAGCGTGAATACCGTGCGCTTGTGACGGGCGGCTTCGGCGAGGACAGAGGCACCGTCAACTACCCGATAGGCCGTCACCCCGTTGACAGAAAGAAAATGGCTGTACTCCTCTCCGACGAGTCGGCACGCGAGGCGATAACGCACTACGAGGTGCTGGCAAGATACGGCAACATTTCCTACCTCGCCCTGCGGCTTGAAACAGGCAGAACGCACCAGATAAGAGTGCATATGTCCTACACGGGACACGCCCTGCTCGGTGACGAGGTGTATGCAAAGAGCAAAACGCAGTTTGAGAAAAAGCACCCCCAGCTCTTTAGCGGCCAAGCGCTGCACGCGATTCGCCTGACGCTCACGCACCCCAAGACGCGCGAGCGAATGACCTTTGAATGCGAGCTGCCTTCCGAATTCAAAAAAGCGCTTGAAATTCTCAAAAAAGAACGAATTTGACAAGCAATATTTACATTTTAATAGAAAAAGAGGAACGACTTGCGTTCCTCTTTTTTTGATGTATGTTAACGTATATTTATAACGTAGGGGACGGCGCCTCGACGTCCCGCTATATGTTTAATCAAATATATACCAAGAGGCGCAAACAATTAAACAAATATCTCTACTTAATAATTTACACATTCAAGGCTCGGGACGTCGCGACGCCGTCCCCTACAATATAACAAAGTGTTTTCCCTCGAGCCCCCTCGC
Organism: uncultured Ruminococcus sp.; assembly: GCA_964463025.1. Taxonomy (GTDB): domain Bacteria; phylum Bacillota; class Clostridia; order Oscillospirales; family CAG-272; genus UBA1740. The sequence continues at coordinate 4 of CAYXAC010000216.1, read as the reverse complement.
CTGA
>CAYXAC010000215.1:0-2193 GCA_964463025.1 uncultured Ruminococcus sp. | reverse complement strand
TTGACGGTATGGTTCACAACTCCGAGCTTTCCTGGAAGAGAATCAAGCATCCCTCACAGGTTATTTCCGTTGGTCAGCAGATCGACGTATTCATCAAGGAGCTTGACGCCGAGAAGAAGAGAATTTCTCTTGGCTACAAGACTCAGGATATGGATTCCTGGTTCAAGTTCACCCAGCAGTACAATGAGGGGGACGTTGTAAGTGCGAAGATCGTTTCTCTTATGCCCTTCGGCGCGTTTGCAGAGGTATTCGAGGATGTTGACGGTCTTATTCACATCTCCAGAATCTCTACTGAGAGAATCAACTCTCCTGCTGACGTTCTCAAGGTTGGTGACGTAGTTGACGTTAAGATTACCGAGATCGACAACGAGAACAGAAGACTTGCACTTTCTATCCGCGCTCTTAAGGAGGCAGAGGAGAGAGCCGAGAGAGAGGCTGCTCGCGCTGCTGAGAAGGCGCAGAGAGAGGCTGAAAGAGCCGAGAGAGAGGCTGAAGCTGCCGCTGAGGAAGAAAGACTTGCTCAGGAGAGAGCTGATATGGCTCCCTACATCGTAGGTTCTATCTAAATAAAATATTCACGGCGTATCGTCTTATGGCGGTACGCCTTTTTAATTGCAAAAAAAGCTTTAGCTTTTCGCATGGCGAAGCCTTATTTGAATGAATGTATGTTTATAACCTTTTTCTATGCTCTCCTCACCTCGACTAGCCTTATCTTACCTTAACTATACTTCCTTTGCCTGTGGCAACCGTTGGTATACCAAAAAAGCCGTCAGAGCTTCTCATATCTATCATTACGGCCGAGCTTAACCTGCGAAAGCTCCTCGATGTACCTTGTGCGAACGTATCTGTCAGCTCTCACGCGGTTATGCACGTGCCAGTCGATAATAGCAATAACCCCCGTTTTGAATTCGATTATGTAATTGCGCTCAATCAACAAACGAAAGTACTTCTTCTCTACGCCTAAAAGTCGCCTAAGGTTATTAACATTCCCCACAAAACCGTCGTCATCAGCATTCAGATTTAGATGCATATACAGCATCTGCGAGCTTGCCGGGAGAGAACAAAATTTGTCGCTTTCTATCACTTCAATTGATAGCATTCTTCTTTTTGCCATAATAAAATCCTTTTTTTGATTTCATTATACTATAGCTTTTCGCGCTTGTAAGTATGGTTTAGGGTAAAAAAAATCATACCTCGCCCCTGCTCTTTTTAGCGAAAATATACAAAAAATCCGCTACTCGCAAAGTAGCGGATTAATTTTTAAGCATTCAAGCTCTTTTTGTATTCGAGATATTCCTCGTAAGTGCCGCGTCGGTCGATGAACGAGCCGTCGGGGAGAATTTCAATAATTCTGTTTGCAACGGTATTGAGAATCTCGTAGTCGTGCGACGAGAACAAAATATTGCCCTTGAACGCCTGCATCCCGTTGTTAACGGCGGTGATAGACTCAAGGTCGAGGTGGTCGGTGGGTTGATCGATTATCAGCATATTCGAGCCAAACATCATCATTCGCGAGAACATACATCTCACCTTTTCGCCACCCGAAAGTACGTTCACAGGCTTAAAGACCGCCTCGTTTGAGAAGAGCATCTTGCCGAGGAAGCCACGCAGATAGCTCTCGTGCTGGTCGAGCGAATACTGGCGCATCCAATCAAGTATAGACTCGTTATGGCCCTCGAAATAGGGTGTATTATCGTGTGGGAAATACGAGGTGGTAATCGACACGCCGAACTTAAATTCGCCTGCATCTGCCTCTATTTCCTCATTCAGAATCTTGTAGAGCGTTGTGGTCGCAAGCTCATTGCCAATGAATGCGATTTTATCCTCCTTAAGCACGTGGAAGGTCAGATCCTTAAAGAGCAGATTATCGCCAATGCTCTTGCTAAGTCCCTCGACGTGAAGTATCTCCTTGCCCGGCTCTCTGTCCATATCGAAGCCGATGAAGGGATAGCGCCTCGACGACGCGGGAAGCTCTTCAACCGTGAGCTTGTCAAGCAGCTTTCTTCTTGAGGTAGCCTGACGCGACTTCTACTGGTTTGCCTAGAAGCTCTGAATAAAGCTCTGAAGCTCTGCAATTTTCTCCTCGTTGCGCTTGTTCTGTAGCTTAATCATACGCTGCATCAGCTGGCTGGACTCGTACCAGAAATCGTAGTTACCTACGTACATCTTAATGCCGTTGTAGTCGATATCGAC
>CAYXAC010000214.1:0-2207 GCA_964463025.1 uncultured Ruminococcus sp. | reverse complement strand
TCGCCGTCGTAAGATTTTGAAATTCCTTTCAACTCAATGAGCTTTGCCATTTTCTTAAAATCTCAAATCCTTTCCGAAAGCACACTTAGTGCCTTTATTTGCCAATAGCCGTCAAAAAACGACTATAACTTGACAGCGTTAATTATAGCAAAAACATTTGGCTTTTGCAATAGTTTTTGCATAATTTCTTTCCAAAAAATTTCGCAATTAGCCGTGATTATCTTGATTTTGGCGGATTCTGGCAGAGAAAAACTTGAAAAATCTCCAATAATCTCCGAAAATCTCCCAAAATCTCGTTAATTCTCTAATTTTGTGTTTTCGAGCCATTTTGACAACCTGCGCAGCATTGAAAAGAAAAAAATGCCAAAAAACCAGTATCCGCTACCGAATCTGTCGATAAAATATATTGAGAGTATACAAAAGGCAAAAATCGTTCCCGTAGATACACATTCAAGAACTCGCACTGCTATTCCGTTGGGATTTTGCCTCTCTGCCAAAGTACGAATAATGCCGTATCCGTCGTATCCCTCGACGGGCAGCAGGTTGGATATTGCCGTAGCTACATTGAGCGCGCAAAGGATAGACACAGTTTCGTTTTCAATGAAGCATAGCGCTGCTGCTACGCAAATATTCGCCAGCGGCCCGAATAAATATAGCAGCATCTCCTCGCGATAGGTAAGCATGGTAGACGAACGAATACGGAATCCGGATATGACTCCGCGCGGATTTACACCCTTTACACCCTTTATTCTCAAAAATACTATATGTCCACTCTCATGTATAATAGCTGATATTACCGTCAGCAGTGCGATTTTCGGCTCTTCGAAGCCGAGGATAAGAGTCACCCAGAAAAGCACAGGCAAAAATTGATCAACAATACCCACAAACCACTGTAAATTAAACTTATTCACATCAAACACCTACAATATTGTATAATACAGTATAATATATTGTATATAATACAGTATAATATCTCTGTCTATGAATAATAACTAAAAAAGGTCATCTGCAACCAGGCAGATGACCTTAATATTAAAGTTTTTTCGGAATAATAATTCCGGAGGGAGAGATTATGCGCATAGCATTTCCGTCTTTATCTTCAATCAGAAGCGTGCAATTCTTCTTGTCAAGAGTGATTATACGACCGTGCCTTTTCTTTCCGTCTACAAGGTATTTTATCTTCTGACCTTTCAGAGCGAATTTGTCGGCATATGCATCCATATGCTTTTCGGGAGATTTTATCTCTCTGTAAATCGTGAAGAATTTGTTAAGAACGTTTTTTGCGATAATCATAGCCACCGAGGAATTATCTGCCTCGAAGACCTGTTTAATCATATCCGAGAGTCTTGGAGGGAAGTGCTTTTCGTCAAGACTTGTGGCAAAGGTAACAATCATATATTCATAGGAAGTATAGTCGTTCAGCTTGCCTTCGACCGAGCAACTGCCGATTTTAAGCTTATCGCAGTATATATCACTAACCCAACCGATGCCGATTTCCTTGTCCGTGTGCTCTTCCAATGCGGTAGCAACCGCAAGAGCAGCAAGAGGAGCCACCATTCCCGCTTGTGAGGGGAATATCGATGGGCGCAGTATGCAGGAAAGGAACATTCCTTTAGCGCTGTTCTCGCCCGTGATTTGCTCGGTGAATATCGCATATCTGTCGGGATAACCCACGTTTGCATAAGAACGCGCAAGATCGGACGTAGAGGGGAGAGAGCTTCTGTATTCGAGCTTTACTGTATTTCCGTCAGATGCGCGAAATGAAATTACGTCGCATTCGTTAAGCATTTTCCACCTCCATGATTATTACACGTTTATATTAGTTAATTAATAGGTAAATAAAATTAGTATGCCTTGCCCCAATATACGAGCTTTTTAGCCTCTCTGCCACAGCATACGCACTTGTTGCCAATAGGCTCCATACCAAAGGGCATGCATCTCGAGGTAACATCTGCCTTCTCTTTGAGCTTCATTTCGCACTCAAGGTCACCGCACCACATAGCACGAATATAACCGTTGTTCTCGGAGGCGATTTTTATCATCTGCTCCATATTTTCTGCCGTAAATGTGCGGTTTTCTCTATTTTGGAGCGCTTTGCTATATATAGCAGCCCGAAGATTTTCAAGTCCATTTGCAACAGAATCTACAAGATTATCAAGAGAAATAAAGTTCTTTTCTCTGTTATCTCTGCGAACTATAACGCACTT
>CAYXAC010000213.1:0-2216 GCA_964463025.1 uncultured Ruminococcus sp. | reverse complement strand
TGCCCAGCCGCAGCCGGAAGCAGCGCGTGCAGCGCTCGCCGCCCTCGGGAATCTTGCCGAGCACTTCCATAGCCCAGCCGCCAACGGTGACGGCCTCAATTTCCTCGTCATCTACGTCGATGTCGAGAAGCGAGAAGAGCTTTTCGGTGTTAGCTCTGCCCGAAACCATATACTTTTTGTCGCCAAGCTCCTTGATTTCCTCAACTATCTCGTCGTGCTCATCCCAGATTTCGCCAACGATTTCCTCGAGAATATCCTCGAGCGTTACGATACCCGCCGTAGAGCCGAACTCGTCGGTAACGACAGCCATATGCAGCTGCTTTTCCTGCAGCTCCTTCATAAGCTCGTTTACCGGCTGGGTCGTTGCAACGAAGATTACGGGTTTGATTATCTCTTCAAGCGGAACGTTTGTCTTATATGCGGTAGTGTAGAAGTCCTTGTAATAAAGAATACCGATTACGTTGTCAATATCACCCTCGTAAACGGGGAGTCTTGAATAACCCGATTCGGCAAATACTTTTGCCACCGTTTCCTTGCCCGCATCGGCAGGAAGACCGGTCACATCGATTCTGGGGGTAAAGATGTCGCCAACCTCAAGGTCGCCAAACTCGATAGCGCTCTTGATAAGGTCGCTTTCTTCCTTATCAATATCGCCTTCCTCCTCGGCTTCCTCGATGATAGAAATAAGCTCTTCTTCGGTCATACCCTGATCGTCCTCTTTTTTGAAGAGCTTGGCAAGCAGCTTCTGCCAACCGCTGAAAATGAGGTTGAAAGGAGTCAGAACTATGTAGAAGAAATTGATGATGGGAGCAGAGAAGAGTGCGAACGACTCGGGTGAGTTCTTCGCCATCGTCTTGGGTGAAATCTCACCGAAAACAAGCACTACTACGGTGAGAACCGCCGTAGAAACAGTAGCTGCAAGATCCTGATTTTCAATCAGCTTCGCAAAGAGCAGCGTACCCATCGCCGATGCGAGAATATTAACGATGTTGTTACCGATAAGTATAGTCGAAATCAGCGAATCGTAATGGTCGGCAAGCTTCAAAACGAGGGAAGCCTTTTTGTTGCCTTTTTCCGCCATATTCTTCACTCTTATGCGGTTGAAGGTCGAAAACGCAGTTTCCGTAGCCGAGAAATAGGCCGATAGAATTACACAAACAACAATAATTATTATGTGAATTTCCATAATTTGTTTTTAGTTTTTACCTTTCAGATTGTTTTAATATTTTTCTTGGAGTTGCCCGAAAAACAGCAAAAAAAGGCATAACCGTACCCAAAAGTGCGGCTAAGCCTGAATATAAACGTATTTTACGGTACTATTACAGCAGTACCCGTCGCCGTCGTCCATGCAACCTCCAAAATTAATTGCGATAAAGCATTATACGAAAAGCATTATAACACACATTTTAAATAAAGTCAAGTGCTTTTTTTCACATTGTAAATAAAATTATTTTATACATAATATTATATTGACATTTTGAGGAAACTGTAGTAAAATATTACTTGATAACATTTTACGGAGCGTTTTATGGAACATTCAAAGCAAAAAAGTCTAAAGCAAATTGCAAACAACGTCAGAATCAGCATTATTGAGGGAGTATATAACGCGAAGTGCGGCCACCCGGGCGGTTCTCTTTCTATCGCTGATATAATCACCTACCTTTATTTTGAGGAAATGAATATTGATCCCGCGAGTCCCAATGATGCTAACAGAGATCGCTTCGTTCTCTCCAAGGGACACACTGCGCCTGCACTTTATGCGGCACTTGCCGAGCGCGGCTTCTTTCCGAAGGAGGATATAAAAACTCTTCGTAAAACAGCATCCTACCTTCAGGGCCACCCCGATATGAAGGGTGTACCCGGTGTCGATATGTCCACCGGCTCACTCGGTCTTGGCATCTCGGCAGCTTGCGGAATGGCACTTTCTGCCAAGGTTGACGGCAAGTCCTGCCGCGTTTACACCATTCTTGGTGACGGTGAGAGCGAGGAAGGGCAGGTATGGGAGGCGGCAATGTTTGCCGCACACTACAAGCTTGACAACCTCGTGGCTATCCTTGATTTAAACGGCTTGCAGATAGACGGTACTATCACCGAGGTTATGAACCCCACGCCCCACGACGAGAAATTTGCCGCATTCGGCTGGCACGTTATCATTATTGCCGCGCATAATTTCGATGAAATTGAGGTGGCGTTTGCCGAGGCAAGAACGGTCAAGG
>CAYXAC010000212.1:0-2222 GCA_964463025.1 uncultured Ruminococcus sp. | reverse complement strand
TAACGTGTTTATCGACTACCCCGAGCTTGCGTGGATTCTCTTTGACAAGGAAATTCCCGATGATATGACCACCCCCTCAGGCGAGGCTGGTGGCGGTTCTTCCTCCGGCGGAAGTACAAGCTGCTCTCATACGAGCACTACCGTGAAGAATGCAACGAGCGCAACCTGCGGTGCTAACGGATACACCGGTGATACATACTGTACCTCTTGTAACACTAAAATTAAAAGCGGTACTACCATTGCTGCTACCGGCAACCATAGCTTTGGCGCTTGGGTAGAAGGCGCTAATACACAGACTCGCACCTGCTCGGTCTGCGGTAAGACAGAAACCGAGGAATTGGAATGCACTCACTCGGTAACTGCTGTGAAAAATCAGGCCGGCGCAACCTGCGGCAAGGCAGGCTATACAGGTGATACCTACTGCGTGGTGTGTGATGAGGTGATTATATACGGCGAGTCGATATCCGCAACGGGAATTCACGCCTATAATTCCTGGGTAATCAACATGGAGGAAAACACCAAGACTCGCTCCTGCTATGTATGCGGACATTCCGAAACCGTATCAGCAGAGCTTGAGAATTGTACTCACAGCTTTACTATCGTAAGAAACAAGCTGACTGCTACTTGTAGCATCGACGGCTATACCGGTGACGTTTGCTGTATGAGCTGCTCACAGATAATCACTAAGGGACAGGCAATCCCCGCAACAGGAGAGCATATCTACTCCGAGATGGTGATTATTAACGCACCTACGGCTATTAAGTCGGGACTTGGCAAGCAGGTGTGTGAGAGTTGTACACACGAGAAGCTCAGCACAATTCCCGCGCTGGTATCCGACTCCGAGCTTACCGCAGAGCAGGTTATCTCCTGCATTGACAACGATGCCGAAAAGATACTTTTGCTTCTTGCTCTCGGAATGGCTGACAGACTTCTCGTTGAAGAACTGGCTGATTAAAACAACGTAATAAAGGAGATTAGTTATGAAAATGTTTAATAAATTAACGGCGCTTGCGCTTGCTCTTGTGCTTTCGCTCGCCTGCCTTGCTTCGTGCAAGCCGACCCAAAAGGTTGAGTCCTACAAGGCGACCGTAACCACCTCGTTCACCTCGAGTGATGCGGCTATGGCTGACGCTATCGCGGCACTTGAGAAGTCGAGCGTAACACTTTACGTATACGGTGACAATCTTATGGTCGTATCCGAAACCGCGCTCGGTGATATCAAGCTTAACAGAATATATACCGTAGCGGATAGCGTTCTTTATAACAACACCACCCTCAAGGCAGAGGGCAAAACGGTTACAGAAAAGGAAAAGGCGCCCTTTGACCAAAGCAAGCGCGACGAGCTTCTTGCTAAAATCGGTGCAGGCGCGAGCCTTGACGTTGACGATTTCAACACCGCCACACAGAATGATGTGGAAAGCGCAAGCGACGCATACACCTGCTACGATATCAAGGATGATGCAAAGGCATCACTCGTAGCAATCTTTGCAGCAAAGTTTGAGGCTCTTGATGCAAGCGTAAGCATGCAGGATGCAGAGTATTACGTAGAAAAACTCGACGGCAAGGTTGTGAATTACATACTTAATGCAAGATTTGTTATCACTATGGATAGCGAAACCTATAGTGTAAATATGACTATTGAATGCGATTATGATTATGACTTAAGCGTGAAGGTATCGGCACCAGAGGATGCAGATACATACACTGAGGTTGGCTACGAGGATATCATTGGATAAGCTTTTTGTAAAGTAAGATTTACAAAAAATAACCTAAATTGGAGAAAAATATGAAAAGAAACTTGAAAAACTTTGTGGCTTTGTTGCTTTCGATTATACTTATAATTTCTTCGACCTTGCCGATATTCGCGGTAGAGATCGAGGTACAGTCAACAGTCGCATCACAACCCGTCAAGTATTCCACGGAGTATAATTCGGGTGACCGAGATACAGTATGCACAACTCTTGACGGCACTAGTGCGGCAAGCTATTATACCGGAAGCTACACGTACGACGCGCTTGACGATTTGTCTTCATCCGAGCTTCTCGATTCATTGAGAAAGCTGATGACCGATACGCATACATACAAGTCCACGTATGATGATTGTCATTATAAGGCGAATCAGACAGACTGTGAAAATGAGGATGGAAAAAATCAAACGCTTCTTCTTTTGTATACGAGTTATACTGCTACGCAGAGCCAGTGGAACGGCTGGAACCGTGAGC
>CAYXAC010000211.1:0-2254 GCA_964463025.1 uncultured Ruminococcus sp. | reverse complement strand
GACACCTCGCCTGCCATATAATCGCGCTGAACGCTGTTGACGGTGGGGTTCTTGTTGGCATTCTCCTGCTTGACTTCCTCGTTTGCGAACTCAATAAGCGACATAATCTTATCGTCTGTCGTGTTCGCACGGCGAACAAGCTCGCGCGTGTATCTATAAGTTATGTAGGTTTTCGCAAGCGTGAACGCGCCGAGCGCCATAATCTCGCGCTCAACGAGGTCCTGCACCTCCTCGACACCCGGGGTACGTGCAAGACTCTCGCATTTGGCGCACACCTTATCGGTTACGGTTTTTATCTCTTCGGGAGTGATACGGCAAGCCTCATCAACCGCCATATTCGCCTTTTCCACCGCGGAATATATCTTCGCGGGGTCAAAGACCGCTTCAGCTCCGTTTCTTTTTATAATTTTCATTGTGTTTCTCCGTAGAAATGGGGTAAAATAATTATACCATATAATAAAAAGTTGTCAAGAGAAAAATAGATACTTGATTTATTGCAATTCGTAATAATTTATGGTAGAATATAAATAAGATTACTCCACGAAGGGAGAAGATATGAGAATTTACGAAAGCATAGAGGAGCTTATAGGAAACACACCCCTATTGCGACTTAGAAATACCGAGGACACGCTTGGTATACAGGCGAAAATCTTTGGCAAGCTCGAATACCTTAACCCCGCAGGCTCGGTAAAGGACAGAGCAGCGAGGTCGATGATAGACGACGCCGAGAAAAGAGGTCTGCTTACCGCAGGCTCGGTCATAATCGAGCCGACCAGCGGCAACACCGGCATCGGTATCGCTATGATAGCGGCAGCGAGAGGCTACGAAGCAATAATCGTAATGCCCAGCAATATGTCGCGCGAGAGAATACTCCTGATGCGCTCCTATGGCGCGCAGGTCGAGCTGACCGACGCATCTCTTGGAATGAAGGGCGCGATAGAGAGGGCAGAGCAGCTGGCGAGAGAAATCCCGAACAGCTTTATTCCAAGCCAGTTTGCAAACAGCGCAAATCCCGAGGCGCACAGACTCACCACGGGCCCCGAGATATACGACGCTCTTGACGGTGGGGTAGATATATTCGTCGCGGGTGTCGGTACGGGCGGAACGATTACGGGAGTAGGCGAGTATCTGAAGTCGAAGAATCCGAGCGTAAAGGTAATAGCCGTTGAGCCTGCTGACTCCCCCGTTCTATCAGGCGGCAAGGCGGGAGCGCACGCGATAGCAGGTATCGGCGCAGGTTTTGTTCCCGAGGTTCTGAACACCGAGATTTACGACGAGATAATTACCGTTTCTACAGACGAGGCGTATGCGGCAACCCGTATGCTTGCCGAGATCGACGGTGTGCGAGTCGGAATTTCGTCGGGTGCGGCAATGCACGCGGCAATTAAAATATCCGAGAGAGCCGAGAACGAAGGGAAGAATATAGTGGTTCTTTTCCCCGACACGCAGGACAGATATCTCTCCACATCCCTTTTTGATTAATTATTAAAAATAATTAACACCTTGACTTTGCCTGTAAATTATGTTACAATATACCTATAACAAAAAAGAAAAGGAAAAATATTATGAGCTTTAAGATAGTAACCGACTCCTCAGCAGATCTTACCGCACTTGACGGCGTAGCATTTGAGAGCGTTCCGCTTAAAATTAACACCACCGAGCGCGAGTACGTAGACACCGCCGAGCTTGACGTTATAGAAATGCTCTCCGACCTTAAAAAATATAAGGGAAAATCGCACTCCTCTTGCCCAAACAGTGAGGAATATCTTAATGCATTCGGCGATGCGAAAAATATATTCTGTATTACTATCACCTCCGGACTTTCGGGTAGCTATAACTCGGCTATGACCGCAGCGAAGATGTACTCGGAAAAGTACCCCGAGAGAAATATTCACGTAATTGACAGTCTTTCCACCGGTGCGGAGAATGCTCTCATTATCCATAAGCTCCGCGACCTTATCCTTGAGGGCAAGGATTTTGAGACCGTAAAGGCAGAGATAATCGCTTATCACGATAAGGTAAGACTCCTCTTTGCTCTTGAGTCCATGCACAATCTCGCAAACAACGGCAGAGTCAGCCACCTTGTAGCGAAGATGGCAGGTATTCTCGGAATTCGCGCGATAGGCAGAGCAAGCGACGTTGGTACTCTCGAGATGATTTGCAAGTCGCGCGGCGCAAAGGGTATGATTGCCGATATAGTTAATCAGCTCGGTCTTGAGGGCTATAAGGGCGGCAAGATAAGAATACACCATGC
>CAYXAC010000210.1:0-2276 GCA_964463025.1 uncultured Ruminococcus sp. | reverse complement strand
AAAAGATGCGCCAACCGAAGTCAGCGCACCGAAAAACGCAAACTCCAATTGTCGCTACACAAAAACTAACGATATGGAATAGCTCACCACACCAACTAGCGGAATCTGCGTTTTTACCAAGATTCAACATAGTTAGTGTGTGCAAAATGAAAAAGGGCATAAAACCCCCTATAAAAAATAGAGAGCCTATCCATAAATCGTTATTCATTTTTGTGTAGCAACACAATTATATCACAAAAAAATATAGTTGTAAACACTTTTTAATAAAAAAATCGTACTAAAGAGCTAATATAAAAAAAAGACCGACGGGAATTTCCCATCGGTCTAAAATTATAACTGTTTCTTTTTTGCCTTTGCCGCTTCCTTGTCGCGAAGCCTATAATCTCTTGAGCGTTTTTTCTTGATGTAAACCGAATAAATCGCAAGAGAAAGAACTGCTACAACGATAATTCCGCAGGTGATATGAATCCATGGCTCGGTTGCATTCTCGGTCTTAAGAGATTCCCAGAGCATATTGACGTGTGCCTGAATTTCGGGTGAGAAGCTCTTGTAGCAGGCCGTGCCGTACATTGCGTTGTACTTTTCGTTGACCACGTCGGGTGAAACGGCATAGAGTATTTCCATAGCGTCCTCGCCCATTTCCTCGGCATAATATTCGCTCTCGTAAACAACCTTGTTAGGCGAAGCGTAGCCTACGTAAAGCGCATTCGCAACAGCAGGCTCCTCGGAGAGCATAAAGTTGATGTATTCCTTCGCAACCTCTTTGTTTTTAGAGTTCTTGGGAATGCACATTGCGTCAACGAAGTAGTTTGCACCCTCCTTGGGATAATAGAACGCGAGATCCTCGTTTTGATCCGCCATAGTGATAAAGTCACCAGCGAAATAGGGAGCAATAGCCGCTGACGCGGTAGTCATTTTATTGAATATCTCGTCGTTTACATAGCCTTGAACAAGAGGCTTCTGCTCGGAGAGCTTTTTGAGTGCGGTGTTCCACACTTCTTTGTCGGTCGAGTTGATATCGAGGCCGAGATAATACATTGCCGAGCCGAAGGCATCGCGTGGATTGTTGAACTGAAGAATCTTGCCCTTGTACTTTTCATTCCAAAGGAGCGACCAGCTTTCGTCCTCGTAGTCCTCGGGGTCGACGAGCGCGGTGTTGTAAATAACACCTATCATACCGTAGGTATAGGGAACGGAATAGAGATCCTCGGGATCGTAATAAGGATTACGGAAGCCCTCATCAATATTCTCGTAATTTGAAAGGGTAGTAGCGTCAAAGGGCTCAAGTCCCTGCCAGCCGTTGTCGGGATTCGCGGGAATAAGCTTTTCGATCATATAATCCGACGGTACGATAATATCATAAGTTCCCGCACCGCTGGTAACCTTGTAGTACATATCTTCGTTCGTCGCATAGGTAGAGTAAATTACCTCGACGTAGAAACCGTACTTGTCCGCAAGGTTTTTGTTGAAATACTCCTCGAACGCCTTGTTCGTGTCAAGCGATCCGAGTGAGCCGTCGGAGATATATTCGCCCCAGTTATAGACGTTGAGGCTTACAGTTCCGTACTTTTGCTCCTTGCCACTCTCTGCATTTTCGTCACCGCTATTACAGGAAAAACACGAAAATGCCAACATAATCATGAGCAGAACTAACAAAACCACTCTAAACTTGTTTGTCATTTCTTCGCCCTCCTTCCGTTTTCTCTCTCAACCCTTTTGCCACTCTTGATGTTCGAGATAACGAGCAACACGAATACTGTCACGATAATAAGAGTCGAGAGCGCGTACATATCGGGTGTAACCTTCTTCTTTGTCATCGAATATATGAGCAGAGGAAGCGTCTGGAAGTTCGACGAGCCGACGAAATATGAAATAACGAAATCATCGAGCGACATTGTGAACGCCATAACCATTCCCGAAAGCACGCCGGGCATAATGTTCGGTAGCTTTACCTTGAAGAAAGCCTGAAGAGGAGTGCATCCAAGGTCGAGCGCCGCCTCGGAGAGCGAGTCGCCAAGCTCGTTGATTCTCGGCAGAACCGACAGAATAACGTAGGGCAGACAGAAGGTGATGTGCGAAATCAGCATTGCCACGAAGCCTATATTCTCATAAGTGATTCCGAGTATACCAGCAACCGCAACGAAGAATAGCATCATCGACATACCGGTTACGATATCGGGATTCATCATAGGAATATTGGTCACCGATGTGATAGCCGCCTTGGCAAATTTGCTTCTCATTTTGTAAATACCCTCGGCAGCTGCAGTACCGATAAC
>CAYXAC010000209.1:0-2324 GCA_964463025.1 uncultured Ruminococcus sp. | reverse complement strand
GGTATGAGAAACGGCATTGAGGGCTTCCTCGAGGAGAATCTCATAATTCTTTCCGAAATATTCGACAGCGATGCGAAGCTCAAAACTCTCGAGGCAACCCCTGCTGCTGCCCTCGGTTCGTGCAGAAAGAAGATGAAATCTCCTGAGGACGCTCCCGACACTTATGAGAGGCTCATAGAAATATTCAAGAAATACGACATCAGATATTTCTTCTACATCGGTGGCAACGACTCTATGGATACAGTTTCAAAACTCTCGAAATACGCTGCAGATCACGAATACGAGATGCGTGTTATCGGTGTACCGAAAACTATTGATAACGATCTCACAGCTACCGACCACACTCCTGGATTTGGCTCTGCCGCAAAATATGTGGCGATTACGATAAAAGAAATTCTCCGTGATGTTTCCGTGTACACAATGAAAGCCGTCACGATAGTTGAAATTATGGGAAGAGATGCGGGTTGGCTAACCGCATCTGCGGCACTTGCGGGCATGTCTGACAGTGTAGGACCTGACCTTATTTATCTGCCAGAGCGCGAGTTCGACCCAGATGAATTCGTAGCTTCGATCAACGCTACATTTGAGAAGCATCCCGCAGTTCTCATTGCAATATCCGAGGGGATCAGATTTGCCGATGGCAGATACGTAGGAGAGGGACTGGGCGGCAGAAAGGTTGATGCATTCGGGCACGTAGCACTTTCCGGCGCAGGAAAGGTGCTTGAGCAGCTTGTTAAGGAGAGAATAGGTTGTAAGGTGCGGTCAATAGAGCTTAATTTGCCACAGAGATGTGCATCTCACGTTGCCTCCGCGACTGATATTGCCGAGTCTGTTGGTGTTGGCTTTGCTGCGGTTCGTGCGGCCGTTGCAGGCAAGACAGGTGTTATGATGACTATTGACAGACTTGCCGGCGACGATTACTTCGTCAGCTTCGGCTCTGCGGAAATTTCGGCTATCGCTAACGCTGTCAAGGGCGTTCCTGCCGAGTTCATTAACGACGCGGGCAACGGTGTAACGTCTGCCTGTATCGACTATATAGCACCGCTTATCGTCGGTGAACTAACCCCTGAATATGAAAATGGATTACCCAAGCATATCATACTATAAAGCATAAAACTGCCGAGATAATTCTCGGCAGTTTTAATTTATTGGATTTTACCAATAAGTGCTATTGTTTTTTCTTTCTTCCTCTGATTTAGGATCGTTGCCACCGTCACCATTCTTACGATTCTTCACAGCCTTGACTATCATATAAACGGCAAATGCGCCAATGCCGACAGCGATAATCACGACTATAATATCGGTGACGGAAATAGTTCTGTCAAATACCGCGTCTACATCCTCAACCACAATCACGATAGGAATATCGGTGCGCTCGGTGAAATCGAGCAGAGCAGTATTGACGGTATTCTCGTTGAGCGTAAGCGAGGAAAGATTAGTAAGGTGCGACTCGGTCATTTTACTTTGGTCGCCTTGGGTCTTGAACGAGCTGCTGCCAAGTAACCCTATTCTATCCGCCATCCCCTCTACTGTATTCGCAAGATTTCCGCTTAACGAATACTCATAATAATCGGGAATATTTGCAAGCATCTCGACGCCGAATTCGCTATATTCGTTACCGAACATATAATTAATATTCGTTGCTATATTATCACCAACCCAAGCGATAGTGTTATATCCATCGCACTCCTCGTTGACGAGGAAAACTATGAGAATATTATCCTCGTACGCCGTGCTGTCACCGAATTCCTTTGCGTACTGTTTGTTGGCAAAATCTTGCATTTCACGCTCGTCATAGCCAATTACACCACCCTGCGTAACCCTTGCAAACGAGCCGAATACACTTGTAATCATCGTTGCGGCAATAATCAGAATAATTATCGGCATCACAAGAAGACCCATCAATCCACCAAGGCAACCGCCACCGCCGTATCCAAATCCATACGGTCTATGGAAGCCCCAGAACATAGGTCTATGATAATGAAAATGACGTGGTCCCGGACTGTGTCCAAATCCTCCGGGGCGATGTCCACCACCGAATCCGCCCGGTCTGCCACCGCCAAATCCGCCTCCGTGCGAGCCTCCTGCGAAGCCGCCGCCTCTTGCTCCTCCGCCAGGTCCCGGCATAGTCAAATCCTCACTTTCAAATAATGTTTTTGTTATTATAATTCATTTTTTATATTTTATCAAATGAATTCTTATTTTTCAATACTTTTCTATAAATTGGTTGTGAATATTTCATTAAAAGGGTTGATTTTTGTCAAAATGTGTGTTACAATACTAGCGTAAAATAAAATATTGCTTATCAAGAGTGGTGGAGGGAC
>CAYXAC010000208.1:0-2325 GCA_964463025.1 uncultured Ruminococcus sp. | reverse complement strand
TCTGCTCGTAGCCCTCCTTCTTTGCAACCGATGCAAAGTAGGTGTACTTGTTTCTCGCCTGAGATTCACCGGCGAAGGCAGTCATAAGATTCTGTTCTGTTTTCGTTCCCTTGAGATCCATTTTAATTCTCCTTTTATGTGTTTGTTTTAGATTTTACTTTGAATTTTGCTAAATTATTCACTCTCTTTACAAAGTGGGCAAATATACCTGACCTTTAATTCATAGGACTCAACGCCCGCGCCGATAAGCTCGGAGAGAGATTCGGTGAAACGGGGATAGTCAAAGTCGGTTATCCGACGGCACTTTATACAAAACAGGTGGCCGTGCGGAATAAACGAGGAATCGTATCTGTCCGCGCCGTCCTCGCCCGAAATGCGCCTTATCTCTCCGTCGCGCTCAAGCGCGTGAAGATTGTTATAGACCGTCGCTCTCGAAATGGTAGGTAATTTGAGTCTTGAAAGAGCGAAAATTTCCTCGGCTGTGTAATGCCGCTTCTCACGGCGGATTACGTCGAGAATAGCTTCGCGCTGCTTAGTCATTTTAACCTCCCAAATCAGATTTGAAAGAGTTTTTTAGACTCATTCTAAACTGATTATACAAGACTTTTTGAGGTTTGTCAAGAGGTTTTGAGAAAAAATTAGAATTTGTCTAAATTTTCAAATTGCTTTAAGTATTGTTGATCTTTTTCGCCAATTCTTTAGTAATCGAGATAAACCGCTTCATAGGAAGCGTGAGTACCCTATCTGGCTTGACCGAGAGCGAAAGCTCGCGCGAGACCACAGGCTCGATAAGCACTCTCTGCACGTCACCGCGCAGGCCTTGGAGAATGAGCTCGGAGAGCATACTTACACCAAGGTTATGCTCTACCATTGAAATTATAGCGGGATCGTCAACGTAGGTTTGAGTGACGAAGGGATGTACACCGTGCTCGGAGAACACCGCGCCTATATCATTGTCAAATCCCAAACCGGGCATAAGGAATTTCGTGCCGTTAAACGCGCTGATCGGGAACACACCGTCGCGCACGGGATAGGCTTTGGGCAAAATTGCATAGAAGCGATCGCAGAAAAGCGGAGTCCACTTGAAGTCGTACTTCGGGTTTTTACTACCGAAGCAGATGTCAAACTTGCCGTCATTCAGACCGCCGTAAAGCTCGGCAACCGTACCCGTCTGCACATTGACCGCAACGTCGGGGTATTCTGCGGAAAATTTCTCGATAATCGCGGGGAGTATCGACTGCGCCATACTCGAGAAGGCGCCGATTCTGATAATGTTATCACCGTAGGACTTGACAAGGTCAATCTCGTTATAGAGTGCATCCTCGGCTGCTACAAGCTCGCGGATTTTCGGAATAATTCTCTCGCCGCCCGGAGTCAGCTTGACACCGAAATATCCTCTGGTGAGTATCGAAAAGCCAAGCTCGTCCTCAAGCGCATTCATCATATGCGTGAGTCCCGACTGGGTGTAACCAAGCTTCTGCGCCGCAGCAGAAAAGCTGCCAAGGTCAACCGCAGTCAAAAGCGCTTTGTATTTAGAAACGTTCATTTTTCACCATATTTGTAATGTTCAGTTTACAAATTTCCTATTTTATTATCTTTGCTATCTCTTCTGCGATAGCATAATTGCCGTCGGCATTCGGGTGGAGTCCATCGGGGAACCACTCGGGGTGACCGTCGGTTACGGTGTAGAGGTCGATTACCTCTATGCCGAGCTCTGCGCCAAGCGAAATAACCGCATCACGAAGCTCGCCACGAACGACTGCGTCGTCGCAGTCACCGCCCGACTTAGCCTCGGCATACACCCTCGGGGGTATCATAATATAAACCTCCGGCGAGGATTCCATATTCATATAACCTTTAATAAATTCTCTGTATTCCTCGGTGTAATTGTCCTTGTCCCAGAAATTCGCCTTCGAGTCGTTGGTGCCGAGCATAATTATAACTATGTCAGCCTCCTCACTGCGAGAAGCGGCAAAGTGCTTCTCGTTCGTATATGGCATATTGGTGTTCGACTGGAGCGTGCGGCTTGAGAGGCCGTAATTGACGACGGTTGAGCCCTCGACCATCTCGGAGAGATATGCGGTAAAGCTAGCCGTTTTTCTCGAGCCGTAAACGCCCTGACCGTAGGTGATACTGTCACCGACGCAGACTATGCGCAGGTCGCCCTCGCCCGAAACGAGAGCCTTAGGATATGCAATAGAGCCGATAACCGAAGCGAAGATGACAATAGACGCCAATATAAGCGCAGCAAAGGAGATAAGAACGGCCTTGAGTGTCTTGTTCATAGCGTTCTCCTATCAGTTAAAATCAATTAGCCTTGGTGAG
>CAYXAC010000207.1:0-2326 GCA_964463025.1 uncultured Ruminococcus sp. | reverse complement strand
ATAAGCTTATTCACGATATTACATATAAGGCTAGACTTATTGATACCGACGCATATTCGGTTACCGATGCTGAGGCTCTTTACGGCTTCATTGCAGGTATTCTTGCTTCCAACTCTGATATTACCGATATCTTTGTTGATTCCGCTCTTAAGATTGTTGGCAACGACAATGAGAGCTTTGAAGCTATGCTTAAAAAGCTTGAGAAGATCACGGCCGAGGTTAATCTCGTTATGACAGCCTCCATTGCTGTTGAGGAGTGCCCCGAGGGCATTAAGGCTTACGCCTAATTCTTCTTTGAAAAATTGGTCCCACAGGGCATTTGCTCTGTGGGATTTTTCATTTTAACAAAACCGGGCCATGTGCATAGAATGATAACGAGGCATAGATGCGTCTGCCGACTAAAACCGGCGTCGCTAATATCTGTGACATTTTAATATTTGCATAAGGAATGGTCAAAACAATGCAAGAAAACAGAAACGCAACCTTCGGCGCGACTCAGAGCACAACAAGGCTCCCAAATTGCAGCGGAACGGTTTGCATAGACACCGAGAGAGTTCTAGACAGTTGCCGTGACAGAGATTGCTTTGAGGATACAAGAGTATATCTCACCTGCACGGGCGAAGAGCTTCTCGCAAATTCCAGCAACGTCAGAACGCGCTCAGCAAAGCTCCTCTGGGCCTTCGTAGGCGTTGATGAGGTACCATTTAACTGCGGTTTTTATCAGGTAACCGTACGTTATTACATCGAGGTTGAGTTTGAAGCCTGCCTTGGTGTTGGCAGAAGTCAGTGCTTCAAGGGGCTTGCTGCACTTGAAAAGAACGTAATCCTTTACGGCGGTGAGGGCAGGGCGGTAACCTTTACATCCAGTCCTTACAACAGCTATTGCAATATTCAGGATTGCAAAACTGCAACAACAAATGATCCTATCGCAGTTGTAGAAACCGTCGAACCCATAGTTCTCGGCACGAAGGTATCCGACTGCAACTGTCCTTGCCCCTGTGGCGAGTACGCTGATCTTCCCGAAGGCATCAGAAACTCTTTTGACGAAGAGATCGTCCTTAATTCCGACGGTCCCAGACTTTACGTTTCCTTTGGCGTCTTTTCGGTTATCAGAATTCAGCGTCCTGCGCAGCTTCTTGTGCAGGCTACTGATTACACCGTGCCCGATAAGGAATGCACGGCGGCTACCAACAACGATAGCCCTTGCTCGCTCTTCAGAACGATGCCTTTCCCGGTTTCGCAGTTCAGAGGAACTGACTGTACAAATGACGCAACTACCACTAACACTCGCACGGGTGGTAGCTGCGGATGCGGCAACAAGTAAATGTATAGCAAAACCGCCTGCCAAGTATACCTGGCGGGCGGTGCTTTTTTATAAAAATTAGTCTTTGATGCAATTCTGCCTCATTATTTCATAGGAAAACATCGTTGCTGCTGATGCGGCGGATAAGGAAGCGCGGAATCCGCGCGCGTAATCTATCTTTACGAGCTTGTCGGCTTTTTCTACTATTGCAGACGAAATGCCACGCTTTTCGCCCCCAACGATAAGCAGTATCGGGAGCTTAAGCTCGCACTTGCCAAGAATATTATCGGTATCCTCGTGTGCACATACTACAGAGTAGCCTTTGTTCTTGAAAATATCAACGCACTCTGCAGAATTTGAGCGATATATGGTGAATAGTTCGGATGCACCAGCAGAGCTTCTGGCAACAACACCTGCAGCGCTCATCCAATTCCTTTCTGTAAGTATAACTCCGCTACAACCCATAGCGTAAAGCGAGCGCAGGGAATAACCGAAGTTATAGGGGTCCTCAATGCCCTCTATCATAACGTAAAAACCGTTTTGGTTGATATGAGAATCGGAGGAAAGATAGGGAAGAGTTCTCTCTCCGGTAATAGCAACAATTCCGCCGTGCGAGGTGCCAAGCGTCAATTTTTCGAGTTCCCCACCTGTTACTGCTTCAATTTCAAAACCGTATTTTTCGGAAACTGCCTTAAAATATCCTATCTCTTTTGATATTTTTTTGAGTTTGTCCTTGTCAAAAAGTATTTTTTTAATTTTTCTGTCATTTATTCCGGAATCAATTCCTTTTATAATTGCTCGTATTGAGGTCATTCCCTCAAATACGGTAGATTCCTTGAATTTTCTTTCTTCTTTTTGCATTATCTTGTTATTCACTTTCATATATTGGTATAGACTTACTTTTGAAAGGTATAGTATTATGATTGATGTATTTGGAAGAGAGCGCGCAGAGGTGCTTGCCGATTACGTAATAGAAACTGGCGCAACCGTCAGGGCTGCCGCAATTCATTTTGGCATCAGCAA
>CAYXAC010000206.1:0-2333 GCA_964463025.1 uncultured Ruminococcus sp. | reverse complement strand
TCAATGCCGTTTCTCATACCGTAAACAGTTTTGATAATTCCCTTCTTCTCCGCATCCTTTACGCCTCTGATAACGCCGGAAAGCGTTGCATTTATTGCCGCGGTTGGTCCGCCTGACTGACCGACTACCGCATTTCCTACCAAAATAGACATTGTTTTCCTCCGAGAATTTATTCTCCTTATTATACCCCTTTTTCGCTCTTATGTCAAGAAGAACTTAAAGCATTATCAAGTTTTTCGATATTTAGCCTGCTTATAGCGGATTGAAGATATTTATTCTTATCGAAGCCGTAATCGTAAAAGTAGGAATGCTCGTATAGGTCGATAGCCAGAATCGGTGAAAATGTATGTATCTCTTGCGGTGCCGCAGCTTCAATGCGCACACGCCTCTTTGAATCTATATACACGTACACAAAGCAATGCTCGTTCGATTTGGCAAGTGTGAGAACTTCGTAAAGACAACGTTCCTCTGAGCCAAAGTATTTGCGCACGTTATTACATCTTTGTGAAATATGCGCGAAAGAATCAAAAAATATTTTATGTGCCTCTATGTATGAGAAAAGACTTATTGCCTCGTCTTTGACCGACGCGGGAATTCTGCATTTTTTGACTTCGGCAACAGAGTTGGCAATGAGTCCTTCGGTGCTTTTTTTGAGTATAGAATACCTATGGCCTATAGTTTTCATATGTGAAAGATGCAGATTTAGGTTATCCTCTGATAAAAATTCTCTCATTACGCTATTATTCATATATTTCTCCTAAACAAAAAGAACCTTCAAGTCCATAATATGACTTAAAGGCTCTTTGGTTACTTATTTAAGGAGCTGCTTTTCGGAATAAGTATATTCTGTGTTGCAGAAGCGGCATATAGCGGTAAGCTCACGCGGCTTACCCTCCGCCTCCTGCTCGTCAAGCATTTTCGCTATCTCGGTATTACCAAGGCTCTGAATCTTCTTTCTCATACGCTCCTCGGAGCAGTCGCATTTGTACGCCACCTCAAGAGTATCAAAATGGTCGTACGGAATATCACGCATTGCGATATCGGCAATCTCGGTGGTGGTAAGTCCCTTCTCGAAAAGCCTAGATATGTTGACAAGATCCTGCGCGTTGCGCTCAATGAGATCAACGGTATTCTCATCGGGGAAAGGCATGAGCTGGATAAGCACACCGCCTGCAGCAAGACAGGAGTAGTCGGTGTCGACGAGAACGCCAAGCGAAAGAACTGTGGGGATCTGCTCACTCTTTGCAAAATAGGTTGCAATGTCCTCGGCAATTTCACCGCTGACAAGCTCGATCGTGCCTATCTGCGGCTCTATTGCACCCACAGACTTGACGAAGGAAATAGTGCCGTTACCGACAGCCGCGCCAACGTCGAGCTTACCGTTAGGCTTTTTTGGGGGATTGGCAGCGGGATTCTGAATATATCCCTTAACGTTGCCGAAGTAATCACCCACCGCAAGTATCCTGCCCGCCTCACCGTCACCGGAGATGCTGACTGTTACGGTATCGTTAGGCTCGGAGAGCATCGTGCCTATCATAGAGGTTGCGGTCACAAGTCTGCCGAGCGCGGCGGTAGCCGTAGGAGTAGTTTTATGGTATTTGACTACGTCGTCAACTATTTTTCTCGAATCAATAACGAGAAGTCTGGCAGAGCCGTCTCTGGTCATTGCGCGAAGTATAGTAGATGTTTTGATATTCTTTTCGTTTTCCATTATTCTTTCACTTTCTGCATTTTGCTGCTATGTATATTCTCTCGCTATCGTCAGATCCCTCGGTAAAGTCAAAATCCGAGTAAGCACCGATAAATTCCATTCCGGTTTCGGCAAGAGCGGACTTAATCTCCTCGAGCGTGTACATTCGCTCGGTCTGCTCGTCGTCGTAACGCTCGTATCTACCGTCACTTTCTTCCTTAAAGAGCGTTATGTAAAAGTCGCAAAGACGGCTTTCGGCATCGTAATCATTCTCCCAAATACAGACGGCGCCGTCCTCTTCCATAGTATAGGTGTTGTCAGAGTAGATATTCTCGAACTTGAATTTTCCGTTAACGTCAAAAATAAAAATTCCGTCAGGAATAAGATAGTTATGCACAAGCGATAAGCACTTTTTGAGATCATCGTAATTTGTCAGATGATTAAGGCAATCAAGACAGGATACAGCCGCATCAACCGTGCCGTAAAGCTCGAACTTACGCATATCCTGGCAGAGCCAAAGCACGTCGTGTCCCTCTTCATCGGCAAGATTTCTGGCAATATCAAGCATTTCGGGTGAGAAATCTATGCCCGTCATATCATAGCCACGAGAGGCGAGTTCAAGCGTCATTTTACCCGTGCCGCA
>CAYXAC010000205.1:0-2334 GCA_964463025.1 uncultured Ruminococcus sp. | reverse complement strand
CGATGCAGATTATGAGCAATGATCTTTTCATAGCTCATCCTCCTTTTTTGTTTTTGAGCAATTTCTGAGTTATGCCAAAGAAACAAAAGAGCAAAATAGACATTTTGCTCTTGATTTGTCGCCACACCGCTGAAGTGTGGCGACTAAATTAATATAAGGTAGATTATGCGTTGTAGTTGGTCATGGTGAACTCGCCACCAAAGGTGTATGTTACAACGTTAACGTCGTAGAACTCGGTTTCATCAGCAGGATTGGTAAGACGAAGCGAAACTGTGAATGTAGCGCCTTCAAGAGCGTTTCCAACGTCGCCAACACCGCAGATAAATGTTCCAACGGAAAGAGCAACGTCTTCGTATGTCCAGGGATTAGAGGTTACACTGCCAAGAAGAGGAATCTCCTCATTTGCAGGAAGCTCGAGTTCACCGTTGTGGAAACCTACCCAACCGAAGCTGCCGTAGTTACCACCAAGGAAGATCTGATTAGGACCAAGATCCTTATCAAGCTTTACGTAGAAGTCACAGTACCAATCCTTGTACTCGCATTCATCAATATCCTCGCTGGTGTGAGGAGCAACGAACTGGAATGCAGCCTCAAGCTTTGCCTCAAGACCCTCTGTGGGAGACCACGCACCGTAGCTACCCCAAGGAAGATCAACGTTTACGTGCTCGGAAACATATTTAACATCAGCAATAGGAACAGTTACAACAGGATCTTCGGGATCGGGAGTAGGATCAGGATCAGGAGTAGGATCGGGATCGGGAGTAGGTTCGGGATCCTCTACTGCGGGAGTCTCATTGATTACAAGAGTGCAGATTCCGAGATCAGCAGTCTCGAACACTACGTAACCGTTGGATATACGGCAACCCTCGATGAGCTTATCGTCACAATAAACCGCTGCAAGATTATCGGAAGTATAATCTTCGCCAACAAATATCTGAACCTTGATGGGAGCAGTATTATTTTCTGCGAGACCGGTTATACCAACATAGTAGGATACTGCGGAAAGGCCTTCCTCAACAACAACGCCCTCGGGCTTATTGGTCTCAATAACGGTAACGTCTACCTCCTTAGTGCCCTCTGCAATAGCTGCCGAGGGAACGGTAACGGAAGCGAACTTGCCGTTGTTAGTCTCAAGCTTGTCGTCTACAACGTCGATATCGTAGCCTGCGCTGCCGTCAAGAGTCTGGGAGCCGGAGCCAACCTTACCGATAGACTCGGGTAACTGAGGCCCTGTGGGAGTTTTGCCAAGGAGATTGTCAAGAGCGCCGGAGCTGTAAGCGTAGAATGCTCCACCAGCTACAAGAGCTACAATAAGAAGACCAATAATAATTTTGCCCCAAGGGAACGACTTCTTAAAAAGTCCTTTTCTGAATTTTTCGTAGAATTTCATTTTTTAGTTTTCCTCCTAAAGATATAATTTATTTTGTTGCATCAAGTATAACATTTTTGTTAATAAATTGCAATACTTTTTTTAAAAAAACGGCAAATTCATAAAATGTTTACAAATTATTTGCATTTTGACAAGATTGACAAAGGCAAAAAGTACTTAAAAGAGTCTTTTACAAAGTTTATTGGATTTCGAACATTTCATATTTATCCTTAAATGCTATAGCTAGCGTTGCTGCAACGATATTTTTAGCGCCAAGTGAACGAATCAGCGCTGCCGCCCTTCCCATTGACGCACCGGTGGTTACGATGTCGTCTATTATAATAACCGATTTACCGCTCAAGTCGATTTCTTTAATCAAATCGAACTCTACATTCTTTAATCGTTCCTCGCGTTCAAGCGACTTTTGCGCTCGCTTGGATTTAGATTTCAGAAGCAAAATATACTTTGCTCCGACCTCCTCCGCAACCGCTTTTGCAAGCAATGCCGAATGATCTGTTCCGTATTGCACGATAGCCGCCCGACGTCTTGGAATGTTGGTGAAAATATAGTTCTCCGGTGATTCAACAGAGTTTCTTATCGCTTCCACCATTTCAATTTTACAGCGTTCAAGAACGTCACTTCGATTATCCTTTTTCAAGCTAAAAATCAAAGAATTTGCCGCATTCGTTTCTTCTCTTATAAGATACCTGAAGCACTTAATCACACGGTGCACAAAATGGCTCTCGAGGTAAGCATTTGAGCAGGAACAAGCCGAAAGCTTCTTTGCACAACGTGAACAGTTCCTCATCTTAATTTCTTCAAATTCGGCAGAACATTTAGGGCAGAATGCATTTTCTCCGTAATCAAGCGGTTCGCGGCAGGCTACACATTTAGGAACGGACAGGGCAAACAACACCCTGTCCGAAATCTCTTTTATACTCATTATTTCTGCGCCTTGGGGAAGC
>CAYXAC010000204.1:0-2338 GCA_964463025.1 uncultured Ruminococcus sp. | reverse complement strand
ATTATACCACAGTTGGTGACCGTTTTCTATACCTTTGGGGTGATAAACCGTTTCCATGAGCAGGTTTTCTCCTTATAACACAAGGCTTTTTCACATTTCGCTCGGGGCTAAGTACAATTTGTAAAGGAGGTGCTCTTTTTTTGATTAGCAAGGAAACCATTGAACAGGTTTTGATGCGTAACGATATCGAATCCTTGATTGGCAGCTACGTTTCTCTTAAAAGAGCAGGCTCCAATCTCAAGGGACTTTGTCCCTTCCATAGCGAGAAAACGCCGTCGTTTACCGTTTATCCGCAGGACAACAGCTTCTATTGCTTCGGTTGTGGTGCGGGTGGTGACGCTATCTCGTTTATTCGTAAAAGGGAAAATCTTGATTATCCCGATGCGGTAGAATTTCTCGCTAACAGAGCGGGAATAACAATAATACGTGACGAGCGAAGCGACCTTAGCAGAGGCGAGCCTAAATTTGATCGCGCGAAAATGTTCAAGATGAACGTTGATGCGGCAAAATATTTCAACAAATGCCTCTTTTCCGATAATCCCGAGGCAAAGGCAGCGCTTGCATATTTCACTGACGTTCGCGGACTTTCTGTTGCTACTATCAAGCATTTTGGTCTTGGCTACGCACCCAATAGTTTTGATGCATTTTCAAAATATATGCTTGCACGTGGTTACACCTATGATGAACTTGTCGCAGGCTTCCTCTGCGGCAGGAGCGATAAGAGCAGATATTACGACGCCTTCCGTAACCGCATAATGTTCCCGATTATTGACGTTTCAGGTAACGTTATCGCCTTTGGCGGCAGAGTAATGGATGACTCGAAGCCTAAATATAAAAACTCATCGGACACTCCTGTGTTCAAGAAGTCGAGAAATCTTTTTGCACTTAATTTCGCGCGCCACACCTGTGCCGAAACTATGATCTTGTGCGAAGGTTATATGGATGTTATCGCTATGCACGCGGCAGGATTTGAGAATGCTGTTGCTACTCTTGGTACGGCAATAACGTCGGAGCAGGCGCGTCTTATGAGCCGATATACCAAGAAGGTAATTATTTCTTATGATGCCGACGAGGCAGGTCAGAAGGCGGCAATGCGAGCGATCAAGCTACTATCGGAAGTCGGACTTGACGTAACCATACTCAAGGTACCCGGCGCGAAGGATCCCGACGAATATATAAAGGCTAATGGTGCAGACAAGTTCAGAGCATTGCTCGCCGAGTCCAAAACTAAATTTGATTATAACCTTGATAACATACTTTCGAAGTATGATATAAACGTTTCACAGCAAAAAATCAAAGCTCTCCACGAGAGCGAAAATCTGATTTCCGAAACTTATTCCTCGGCAGAAAGAGATATTTATATTCAAACAATTTCAAAAATCTTTGATGTAGATCCTAAAAGCATCAAGAACGATGTTAATAGAATTATCAGCAAAGCTTCTTACGCGAGAAAAAAGGAAGAGTCGCAAAAAGTGAAGCAGGATGCTATTGGCTATTCCGACAGAGTCAATCCCGATTTTGTCAAAGCACCTGCGGTTGCAAAGAATGAAGAAGCGCTTCTCGGACTTTTGCTTCTTTATCCCGAGCACAGAAAAAAGGTATTCGATGAGAACCTCTTGAGTCCCGATGATTTCTTCACCGAGCTCAATAAGCGAGTATTTGAGTATCTCAAGGAAGCTTATTTTATGCGCGAGGATTCGCATGCGGATATGAGTGAATTTTTCACCCCTGATGAGATGGGCAGGCTTACCCGTATGAAGCTTTCGCGAATGGGGCTTACGGAAAACGGTACGGAGGTTTTGCTTGATAGTATCACGACACTTAAAAATTCCGTGAGAAAAAAACAGGCAGAAGCAAATCCTACTTATGAAGGAATAGAAAAAATTCTTCAGAATAAAAGAAATTCATAAACCAACAATCAATATTGAATCATAAAGTGAGGTAGCTTAAATGAGCAGAGATAAGATTGACGTTAACGAATTCGTTGACTCCAAAAATGACGGTGGTATCGGCGGCTCCGATATTATGAAGGCGCTTGAGGATATCGAGTATGATATTTCCCAAAGCGACATTGATTCCGCCAGCCCCGACGAGCTTGAAAATGAGGAGCTCAAGGAAATAGAGCAGGACGCAAGATCCTATGATTCTGCAGAGCATATGGACAAGTTCTTCTCACAGGAAGGACTTGCTATTGACGACCCCGTTCGTATGTACCTCAAGGAAATCGGTAAGATTCCGCTTCTTACTCCCGAGCGCGAAACCTATCTCGCAGAGCAGATTTCTCTTGGAAACAAGGAAGCAAAGGACGAGCTTATTGAAGCCAACCTTCGTCTTGTTG
>CAYXAC010000203.1:0-2367 GCA_964463025.1 uncultured Ruminococcus sp. | reverse complement strand
AGTGGAAGTCCTTGGGGTTCTTCTTCATGTGCTCGGTGAGCTCATTGATTCTGGTAGTAAGAATAGCTACCTGAACCTCGGGCGAACCGGTGTCCTGCTCATTGATCTTGTACTCAGCAATGAGGGCGGTCTTTTTGTCCTTAGAAATCATTTTTCTTCACCTTTCTTAAAATTTACTTCCCGAAACCGAGTGTAATGCGGGTGAAAAGCACGGGCTATGCAAGGAAAATACTTCCAAACAGAGCAAGGCCATACAATACACCAAGTTACAGGCGTTTGGTATTATATCACAAAAAAATCGATTTGTAAATAGTTTTCGAAAAATATTTTCAAAAATGCGGTTTTTTTTCGTTTTTTTGTGTAATTTCACTAAAAACAAAAAATTGAAAGCGAGAGAGCATTTCCCTCTCCCGCCTTCAAACGCTTTGTCATTTTTCAACGAAGACTGTCGCTTTGTCGTCCTCGTTTTCTTCGACCTCGGATTTAATTTTCGCAAAATCGATAGCCTTCGGCATATTCCATTTGAATGCCGTAGCAAGCATTCTGATAGAAAATATTACCCCAACGCAGGCAAGAGTCGCAATAACGTCGCGCGACTCGTAGCCGTAAAGTATGTATTTGGCAGTCACATAATACACCGCCGAGCCTGCAAGCGCGGCAAGTGCATAAATATGCTTGCGCAGGACAAACGGAATATCACGCAAAATTACGTCACGGGTAATACTGCCTCCGACGGAGGATATCATGCCCATAGTAACCGAAACTAAAAATCCGAGCTCAAGATACGCGCCCGAGCCTGCTGCGGCAAATACGCCGAGACCGAGAGCGTCGAGAATATTGTTGATTCGGTCGACCGACGCCTCCTCCTCTACGTACTTCTTCTTAAAAATGAAAGCGAGCAAAAACATAAGGGTCGCGGTGCAAATGCAAACAATTATTTCCGTATTCATATCGGTGAAGAACAAAGGAAGATCCCTGCCAATAGCCTGCCCTGCAAGAACGTCGCGGAGCATACCACCGCCAAAGCAGGTTATTATAGATAGGAAAACAACTCCAAACCAGTCGGTTTCCTTGTCTATTGCAACCATAGCGCCTGCTGCGGAATAGGAAATTATACCTACGTAATGAATTATATCAAGAACGGTTTCCATAGTACCCTCGAAGAATTATAATTTTGTGAGGAGTATATTCAAGGCGTTTGCGCGGTGACTGATGAGATTCTTCTCCTCATCGGTCATTTCGGCAACCGTGCGCACCTCGCCCGCGGGAATGAAAAGCGGATCGTAGCCAAAGCCGCGAGTGCCTCGGGGATTATCTGTGATAGTGCCGTACATATAGCCCTCCGCCGTGACCTCTCTGCCGTCGGGATAGACGAGTGCCATAGCGCAGGTATAATGCGCGGTCTTGTCGGATTTGTCCGCAAGCTTTTGCAACAAAAGAGCATTGTTAGCGTCGTCGCTCTCCTGCCCTTTATATTCACCCGCAAAACGAGCGCTGTATATTCCGGGAGCACCGTCGAGAGCGTGCGCGCAGATACCGCTGTCATCGGCAAGTGCCGCGCAGCCGGTTATCTCGGATATTTCGCGAGCTTTTTTGAGAGAATTCTCCATAAAGGTAGAGCCATCCTCTACCGTTTCGTGCTCTACTCCCGCCTCGCGAAGCGAGAGAATTTCGTCGAATTTACCCGACAAAATCTTCTTTATTTCGTAGATTTTATGGGCGTTATTTGAAGCAATTATAAGTTTCATAAAATTTCATAATTAGAAGAGTCCGGTAATCTTTCCGTGCTCGTCAACGTCGATTTTTTCTGCCGCGGGAACCTTGGGAAGGCCGGGCATAGTCATAATATCTCCCGTGAGAACGACAACGAATCCTGCGCCTGCCGATACCTTTACGTTCTTAATGGTGACTGTAAAGTTCTCGGGCGCGCCGAGCTTCGTTGGATCGTCGGAGAAGGAATACTGAGTCTTGGCAACACATACGGGCAGCTTGTCAAAGCCGAGGGCGGTGAGAGCCGCTATCTGCTTCTTTGCCGCCGGGAGAACGGTAATGCCGTCGCCGCCGTAAATTTTTTTGGTTATAGCTTCAATCTTTTCTTCGATAGTAGTATCAAGCTCGTAGGAATAGGTGAAGTCACCCCGCTCCTCCTCGCAGAGTCTTACGACCTCGCGCGCAAGCTCCTCGCCGCCGCGTCCGCCATCTGCCCAAACGGTAGAAAGCACTACGTTAACGTCAAGTTCTCTACATTTATTAATAATAGTAGCAATTTCCGCATCGGTATCGGTCGGGAATCTGTTGATTGCAACCACCGAGGGAAGCTTATATACGTTCTTGATATTGGATACGTGGCGAAGAAGGTTTGGCATT
>CAYXAC010000202.1:0-2377 GCA_964463025.1 uncultured Ruminococcus sp. | reverse complement strand
GCACCTCGGCACTTGTGAAAAGTATCTTGCGTACGTCACCGAGATAATCGGGCAGAACGTATTCCGCAGCGCTCTCGGTGTAGACGTCAGCGCACTTTATATTCTTTGTAAAGCTCGTTTCTGTCTTTATTTCCATAAAAAAATCCCCACTTTCGTTATATTCATTACGAATATATTCGAGAGTGGGGTAAAATATTACATTTTAATGTCAGCGCATCGCGATAGCCAGGCAAAGTATAAGAGAGAACACCAAGAATATACCGTCAAAAAGCACAAGAAAACGGAATCTCTCGCTAAGAAAATGGCCAAGAGCAGAAAGTGACATAATGACGATAATCAAAACGCCTGACCAAAAGTTTTTAACTGATACGGCCAAGGCAAGAACTACGCCCATTATAAGCAAGCCTATGCACACTATCGCGTTAAAAATATTTCCAAGAGTTCTCATGATAAAAATCCTCGCAAGTTATGGTTGCATCGCGAACGCAAGGGCAAATAGAAGCCCGAAGAACACGATGTGCGGAACAAAAAAGCCGAGAATTGGCACTCTAACAAGCAAAAGCGATAAGAGTGCCGCACCTACCATAATAGCAAATGCGGCTGCTCCGTACAAAAAGCTTCCACTCGAAAAAGCCAGAATCAATGCCATTAAAAGCCATAGACTAAGGCTTATCACGTGCAGAATTTTACTAAAGGTTCTCATGAAAGTTATTCCATCGGTACCGTGTTAAATACGATTATCATATATACCGTAATAATAGTAAGGAACCAGATTAAACCGATTGCTTTGTTACAGATAAAGGGAATCTTCTTAATTATCGTAGTAAGGAATGTTGCAACTGCTACTGCAAAAACTATCAGCAGAACGATCCAAATCGGAACGGAAGTTCCAAATACGTTTATAAGAACGAAATAAAGCAGAACAGCTAAAATCGTAACGCCTATCAAGATGCCAAACAGCTTCTCAAGATGAGGATTTTTGATAATAAAGCTAAATACAAAGCCAAGTATCAAGAGTGCAGCGCAGATTATTACCGGCTCAAGGCCAAGCAAAAGATCAATAACCTTGAAGAACGGGAAAATACAGACTGCAAGCATTGCCAAAGCAAGAATTGTGATAAGAGCTATTCCTATGTTTTTTAACGCTTTCATAATGATAACCTCTAATTGTAATTTTTACATAATCTTGTTAGCTACGAAGATAGTGCCAAAGATAGCGAGCGCAAGACCAATAAGGTCGAACACAAGACCGCCGAGATTAAGAAGTCCGAATACGAAGCTGACAACCCACTGAACCGCAAGGAAAATCACAACGTAAAGAAGGAAATAAAGAATTCCCTTAAGTCCAAAGGTCGCGATGAGGAAGATCGCCAACAAAACGAAGCCTGCGATAGACACGTAATTGGCAATTCCTGCAAGGAACGAGAGAATTGCGATCTGTGGAACAATTGCTCCTGCTGCTATCATAGCAAGCGACAGGAGTAAAACGGATGAGGAAGCGAACTTAGACATAAATTTTCTCCTTTCATTTTTAAGTTTATTTAATTATATAACATTTTTGGGCAAATGTCAAGCAAGAAGCGCTCTAATCATAAGAATCAAGAGATAAATCATTCCTGCTCCGCCGAGAATGACGAAGATTCTGTTGTTAAAGAATCCTGCAAGCGCGGCGCAAAGATTAACTCCCGCAAGAGCGAGATAGAAGGTTGAACCGTTTATTGCAAAAATAATAATAGCAGCCACGGCCAACGCAAGCATTAAAAATGATAATTTTTTATTCATAACACTATTCCTTTAATACAATTATAATATGCATACGGAGTTTCGTCTGCCGGAGCAAACCTTAACGCAAGTGCATAAAGCGCTACCAAGACTCCATATACGAGTAGCATAACGATAAAGTTTCTGACTCCCATAGCTGCAGCCATAGCACCGAGTATAAGAAGGCTTGCCAATGTGTAGCATATTGCATTTACAGCAGCCACGTTAAATATCAATGCTATTCCTATGAGCAAAGCTCCTATTAGAAAGAGTATTAAAGCAAGCTTGAATTTCATACTTACTCCATTCCCATTGATTCCATAAGGCGCTTGTTGAACTCCTGCGCGGTGTTGTAGCCCATACGCTTCTGACGGTTGTTCATAGCGGCAACCTCGATTACAACCGAGAGGTTACGGCCGGGACAAACGGGCAGCTCAATGCTGGGCACCTTGATGCCGAGAATGTCGGTAGTCTTTTCCTCAAGTCCGAGCCTCTCGTACATCTTGCCGTTCTCCCAAGGCTCAAGATTAATAACAAGGTCGATATTCTCCATCTCCTTGACCGAGCCCATACCGAAGAGTCGGCGCACGTCAACAATACCTATACCGCGAAGCTC
>CAYXAC010000201.1:0-2406 GCA_964463025.1 uncultured Ruminococcus sp. | reverse complement strand
AATCCGAAGGTAGCAATACCGTGTCGGTTCGACCCCGACTACCGGCACCAAAAAACACACAGGTTTTTGCCTGTGTGTTTTTTTATTATTCCATGCAAGAATAAATAACGTTCATAAGTCTGGGAATAAGTATTGAATTCACGTTACCGAAATGCTCTGCGTGGAAGATAGCTATTTTATTCCTCGGATCACTGAAGCCGAAGCTCATTTTCGAGCCGTCCCAGCCGAATGTTCCCACGGGTATCAGACTACCCGCAACGGCAGGATCGCTCATTGTGCGAACACCGTAGCCGTAGGTATATCCCGTATGCCCCATTTCAGCATATTCTTCATTCTGCTCGGGATTAAGTAGCGTTTTACGCATCAATTCAACTGTACGCTCTGAAAGAATCCGGGCTCCACTTTTTCCGACACCTCCGTTAGCCAACGCATCCATGAGGAGAATATAGTCATCAACGGTTGAGTAAAGTCCCGCTCCGCCACTCTCGTACTCGGAGCCTAGTCGGAACCTGTTTTCGACCCCAGAAATTTCCATCGGGCATCTACCGATCGGGTCATATTCATATTGCGTTGCAATTCGGTTGCAGCTGTTTTCGTTAAGTCTGAATCCTGTATCCTTCATACCGAGAGGCTCGAAAATATTTCGTTGCATATATTCGCCAAGCGTCATTCCCGAAATCAATTCTACAATACCGCCAAGCACGTCGTGTGACAGTCCATAGCAGTAACGTTCGCCGGGATTAAAAGCAAGCGAATCCTCGGGCAGAGCGCGAATTATATCAAGAGTCGGACATCTGCCAAAGCTAGCCGCCTTTACTCTTTCAACCGAAGGTCTGTTTACGTTATAATCAAGTCCCGAGGTCATTGAGAACAGATGCTTGATAAGCATTGGATTATTCACAGGCACTATCTGCTCGCTACCGTCGGAAAGCTTGGTTTTAACCTTGATATTTTTGTATTCAGGGAAATAGATGTGAACGGGATCGCTAATCAAAATCTCTCCGCGCTCAAGCAACTGGAGTGCCGCGACAGCCGTAGCGATCTTCGTGCATGAATAGATGTTATATATCAGATCGCTCTTGACCGGAATGTGATCACGCAGGCTGTCAAAGCCGCTTTGATGCCTGAATATTTCCTCGTGATTTTTGTATATCACAGTATCCGAGCCGGGAACTCCGAGCATCGGGAGATAATAGTCAAGAAAATCTCTCAGTCTGCCAAAAGACATATTATTTCTCCTTAAAAAGTTATTTACCGAGCGTGATAACCGTTACACCGGCATCGCCCTCGCCGTATTCGCCGTGTCTGTACGCCTTAATTCGCTTATCGGTCTTAAAATATCTCCAAAGCGCCGCTTTAAGCGCTCCGGTTCCCTTTCCGTGAATAATTCGAACGGTGGGAATGCTCGCAAGAACTGCATCGTCGAGATATTTATCGACAACAAACCAGGCATCGTCACCTATCATTCCGCGCACGTCTATCTCGGAGCGGAATGACGATGTGACAGTTTTTTTAACTTTACCCTCGTTTACCTTTGACTTTGCCGACTTGTCAACGTATTTAACAGAACCGTCAAGCAGGCGAAGTTTATCCTCGCCGACCTTAGTTTTGAGAATACCCGAAGTAACGGATATCATGCCCTTCTTGTCGGCAAGCGCGGTTACAACGCCCTCTTTCGATATAGTGGTCAGGTACACCTTGTCGCCAACCTTCAAGGGACGCGGAAGCTTGTAGTTATCGTCATTTGCAATTTCGCGAATATCAATTCCACTCATCGCCGACTCTGCCTCTCGCATACGTCTGCTCATTTCCTCGCGTGCAGACTGCATCATTTCGTTACGCTTTTCGCGATCCTCCTGCTTACGAAGATCCTCTAGCTGACGGAATATAAATTCGCTCGAAGCGCGGGCGCTGTCCAAAATCTGCCTAGCTTTAAGTGTCTGCTTTTCTATTTCTTCCTCACTTCTAGCGATTTTTTCTTTCAACTCGCGCTCGGCTTTTTTCTTGAATCTCTCGTATTCAGAGCGCATTTTTTCGGCTTCCTCGCGCGCCTTTTCCATCTCGATTCTATTAGTGTCAAGCTTTTCGATAACGTCCTCAAAGCGCTTATTATCACGCTCAATAAGCTTGTTTGCTCTAGCAATTATCTCATCGGAAATACCGAGTTTTTCCGAAATAGCAAATGCATTGGATTTACCCGGTGTGCCAAGCACGAGCTTATAGGTAGGGCGAAGGGTTTCAATATCGAACTCGCAGGAAGCATTCTGCACACCCGGCGTTTCAAGCGCAAAGACCTTCAGCTCTGCGTAATGCGTTGTAGCAGCAGTAAGCGCTCCGTTTTCACGTGTGTTTTCAAGTATGGATATAGCAAGCGCCGCTCCCTCGAGGGGGTCGGTTCCCGAGCCA
>CAYXAC010000200.1:0-2406 GCA_964463025.1 uncultured Ruminococcus sp. | reverse complement strand
GAACGCCATAGGTCTCGCTAGTCTCGGAGAAGCTGTCGAAGGGACAGTTGTCACATTTCATTTTTTTAGCACCGGGAGTGCAACAGGTAGGCGCAACAACGGTCTCGGTTATTCCGTTGTGATCATAGTATACGTTGACGCTAATGACCTCTTTGCATTCTTCGCATGAGAAGTATCCTTCTTTAACTTCTCCGCAAGCGAAGCTATCGCCAGCAAACGGCTCTACGCCAAGCGCAGGAAGTCTGCCATTTTCATCTGCCTCACCGCACCAGTAAGGAACTGCGATACTATTGGTCTTGTCGCCGTCGATATCATAGTTAACGTAGTTTTGACCGTTAAGTTTGTGACCGGTAGCGGCGATATCAAACTCGAAGCTGACCTTAAGGTTTCTGTCAGCATTTACATATGTATACTCAAGCTCGCCGTCCTTGCCGCAGTTAACTTCTTCAAGAACCTTAACGTCCCACTCGTTGATGAGAGGAAGATCAAGATACTCGTCATCACCACAGATGGTACAAACGCCGAAAGCAACGCCGTAGTTATCCTCGGTGGGATTTACGATGAGTCTCCAATTATAAATGGTGTGAGGATACTCTTCTACAGTAGTGTACTGAATATCCAAGCAACGCTTACAGTGCTGAACGAGCATGCCGCCAACACCGTTGTTACAGATGTAGCCTTCCTCAGTAACGTAAGTTACAGGCTGAGCCTTGCTGTAGTCGTGGCCAAGAGCCTCGCCAACGTTTTCGCCTTCTCCCACGAAGCCGCATACCTCGCAGAACTGACCGATCCATTTAGGTTCAAGGCAGTTAGCGGGAATTTCTCCCTCACTCATAACGTGTAAAATTTCATTACTGATAACGCCGAAGCCGCACAAACGGCACTCTTTTACTGCAACACCGGATTCGGTTTGCGTATGCTTTATGACGTCAATCCAAGCCCAATCGTGCTCGCAATCGGGATCGTCCTGAGTGGCTTTTACGCCGAGATTTTCACCGTTAACATACCAATAGCCATCAATGATCTCAATGACGGGCTCTTTGTCTGACTCTTTGTCGGTGTCACTTTCGATTTCCGCCTTGCCGACTTCTCCGTTCTCGGCATTTTCAACGTCGGGGTTGCCGCTTGGAGCTT
This sequence comes from uncultured Ruminococcus sp., assembly GCA_964463025.1. Taxonomy (GTDB): domain Bacteria; phylum Bacillota; class Clostridia; order Oscillospirales; family CAG-272; genus UBA1740. The sequence goes on along the minus strand of CAYXAC010000200.1, from coordinate 1,272 downwards.
GGTCTAGGTCGCAGGAAACGAGCGTTAACGCAAGCACAAGCACTAGGGTGATCAGGGTAAGTAGCTTTTTCATTTTTTGTTTTCCTCCTTAAAATTAAAATGCGTCCCGCAACGCAGGACGCACCCCATAAAAGCACCCCACATTGCCGCGACGCAACTTTTCACAATCAAGGTATAGGAAAAGACGGGAAGTGCTAAAATGGCATAGCACACCCCTTGACTGTGAAATATTAAGTTACGTCGCAAAACCATTATAGCACGGTGGGAAGAATTTGTCAACAATATTTAATGTCGTTTATTTTTTTACCTTTCCCCGAATAATTTTGCCTCGTTTGGCAAGAATAGGTGTAGCATCGAAATAGGAAAGGATGAAAAAATGGATAAACAAATTAAATTCAGCGAGCAGCCGACGAGAGTCAAAATTATTTATGCGGCGGTGCTTGCGGTGCTCTGCATTACGGCGGTGGTCGTCGGCATAGTTTCGGTAGCCTCAAGAAAGGACGAAGTCCCCGAGGCGAACGAAAATCCGCCCGTCAGCGATGGCTCAGGCGAGAGCGAGGGCGATAAGACCGACGAGGGCGGTAATACCGAAAAGGAAGAAGAAAAGAAACCCGAAAAGCTGACTATGGTTTCGCCCGTCGTGGGTGAGATTACCAAGTCGCACAGCCTCGATATGCCCGTGTTCTCTACCACTCTTAATGAATGGCGCGTGCATACGGGAATTGACATTTCAGCTGAGGAGGGGGCTGAGGTCTACGCCGCGGCGGCAGGAAAGGTCAGCAAGGTTTATAGCGACCCCTTCCTCGGCAAAACGGTTGAAATCACACACGACGGCGGTATTGTGAGCGTCTACTCCAATCTCTCGAATACCGACGTTGCGGTACAGGAGGGGCAGACGGTTGCCTCGGGCGCGAAGATTGGTCTTGTCGGTGACACCTCGCTCTCCGAGCTTGCCGACGAGTCGCATCTGCACTTTGCCGTTAGGGTAAACGGTGTGAGCGTGAATCCTCTCGACTATATTTCAGAGGATTCCAAACAGGCGTCGCTCGGAATCAATGACGTTTAATGCGTCAAAGTTCTTGACAAGACGCTAAATTTATGGTATATTATATCCGTCGGGGACTTCTATCCGCGAAGCCCCGACGATTTTCTTTTCAGGAGTACCAGAATGACTAACGTTGCTATACTCGGCTTTGGCGTTGTGGGCGGCGGTGTTGCCGACCTTATTACCAAGAATTATGCCGAGGTCACTCGCCTTGGAGGCGACGAGAT
>CAYXAC010000199.1:0-2503 GCA_964463025.1 uncultured Ruminococcus sp. | reverse complement strand
TAGTAAGCAACATATTATCTCCCGTATCTCCGTCGGGTATTGGAAATACGTTTAAGTCATTAATCTCTTTTGCGTGTGCCTTAAGATTCGCCGCGCCCGAGTTGATCATTCGCGCAAAAAGAATTCCATCAAGTGTCTTCATAGTTAATCTCCGATTTTATAAGTTACCTCTTGTCCGAACCCCCAGATACCGACGGCGTCGGGGCCGATAGAAGCGCCGATAATAGGTCCGATAAATCCGACCTCTACATCCTTGCAGGGGATTTCCTTTTTAATAAGCTCCACAAGGCTTTCTACCTCTTCTTCAGGGCAATCCGCATGAGTAAAATAAATAATCTGTTTCTCAGGCTCTACGATAGAGTTTTTAAGCATTGCCACAATTTCTTCAAAGGATTTTTGTCAGCCCTTGACCTTCTTATATGCCGCCTGATCACCGTTTGCATCTGAAATAAGAATAGGCTTTACGCCCATAAGATTGCCAAAGAATGCCGTCGATCCCTTTACTCTGCCGGCGCGTTTCAAGGCATCAAGCGAATGAACGGTTACGTATTGATTAACCTTCTTGCGAATAGAAAGAATGTGCTCTTCAATTTCCTTGGCAGAAGCACCGTTCTCTGCCATTTTTGCTGCTTCAATAGCGAGCATTCCCTCGCCTATGCTTGCATTAAGGGAATCAATGCAAACAATCTTGCTGCCCTCATACTGCTCCATTAACTTTTTTGCGGTTACAAATCCCGTGTTTACAGATCCCGACTGCTTCGAAGAGCATCCTATGTATACGATATCCATATCAAGTGTCAGATAAAGCTCAAACACGCGGGTAAATTCCTGAGTTGATACCTGCGCCGTTGTGATACGGTTACCATCTCTCATAATATTGTAAAGCGCATGAGCCTCCTCGGGAGTCCAGGTCAGGCTTGCAGGAGTTTCCTCGCCCTCGTATACAGTGGTCATCCTGGCGTAATCGATATTATATCTACAAAGCTGCTCAGCATTTAAATCAGAACAAGAATCGGTGATAATTTTAACCTTTCTCATTTTATTTTCTCCTTTTCATTATTAAATACGACTTTCAAGGTAACTGCAAACGTCACCGACAGTATCAAATTTCACGAACTCAAGGAATTTGAATCCGAAGGTGTCCTCTATTTCCATCGACATCATCATCATGGCAAGCGAATCAAACCCGATATCCTCCTGAAGTCTTGTGTCCATCGTTACCTCTGCCATATCCACGTCAGGCAGAACCTTTGAAATTATTTCTTTTAATTTCTCTATCATAATTAGTCTCCTATCTTTTTTTATATAAGAACGACGTCTTTTATGTTGTCTTTACCTTTTTTACAGTTAACATGCTGATACCTCTACAGAAAAATCAAATTGTATATCTGTTTTCCTCAAACACTGCCTTGTTCTTTGCCATATTCAAGAGCATCTCGGTACTGCTTACGACCGTACGCTCGGTGGAGCTTCCGTGCATTTTTACTACCGGCTTGCTTACGCCCAGCAGATTTGCGCCGCCGAGAGATTCCATGTCGTATATAGCGAGAAGCTGCTTTACAAGCTCGTTTACATCTTTACTCTGTGTTCTCCGAGCATATTTTGCTACGTCGGTGACAACACGCTTAACTGCGCCCTCGGTCACCTTTAACACCTGGTTTCCTGCAAAACCGTCACAAACAAGTACATCGCAAATACCCGAAAGCGCATCTCGCCCTTCAACGTTGCCGATGAAATTCAGACTCTCATCCTCCTTAAGAAGGGGGGAGGTCTCCTTAACGAGCTTATTGCCCTTGCCCTCCTCAGCACCGTTGGAAAGGAGTCCGATCCTTGGGCTTTCAATACCATAAACGCTTTGCATAAATTCCTGACCGAGACGTGCGAAATGATGCAGCATCCCGGGGGTACAATCTACTGTAGCACCTGTATCGACCACGCAGGTAAATCCGCCGCTTTGAGAAGGTAGCAAGGCCGCAAGAACAGGTCTGACTCTAGTTTTCCTCGGCAAATATCGCATAGCCGCAACAAGAAGTGCTCCCGTGTTTCCTGCGGTTAATAATCCAAAAAGATCATCCCTTTTTGATAATGCCTCGAGGGATTTTACCATTGAGGATTCTCTCTTGGCAAAAACAGCCTCGGCGGGATTATCATAGTTTGTAATCTCCTCGGGTGCGTCAAGAATTTCAACGCGCTCCATAGGGATCAAGAGGTTGATGCATTCACTTTTTATGTACTCCTCGTCGCCCACCAGCAAATAACCGACGTCGGGAAATTTTTCAAGGGCTAAGGCTACTCCTCTTATTAGTGTCTCGACCCCCTTATCCGAGCCTTTTGTATCAATAACTATTTTGACCATAAAAATCTCTCCTTTATACTGTCAATGTGCCGCTTTGCTTTCTGTCAATCTCTTCATTTTGTCATAAATAATCTTTGGAGAATTATGTTTTTCTCCTTTCATAAGACAGTCTTTCATATTTTCACGCTTCTCCTCATCTCGCATAAC
>CAYXAC010000198.1:0-2509 GCA_964463025.1 uncultured Ruminococcus sp. | reverse complement strand
TGCGGCAGATGTTGCCGTGGCAGACGAACATTATTTTAATCAATTTTGATTTACCGTTATTTTCTTAAACATCAGTGTGGGACATCGAGTCGCCGTCCCCTACGCAGCATTTTTTCGCGTATTCCATAAAGCCTCTTTCGGTTTCGGCATCCTGGGGATAAGGATAGGTTTTTATCGTCTTCTTGAAGTTCTGCTTGATTTTTTCCGCCTTTTCTGTATTTTTGTCGCGAATGAGTGCTACCACGTACTCGGTGCGGAGAACGCTTGGGAAGTTCTTCATCGACTGCATAAACTTCTGTTGCTCGATAGTGAGGAGAGATGAAATCTCGGCTCTCGTGCCGTCGAGAACAAGGCGACAGTATACTAGGTCGCAGGCTAGAAGATTACGGTGAATAGACGCCATTTTCGTGTCGCTTGCAAGGAGAGTTTTAATCTCACTTTCGGCCGCTGTAAAGTCCATTGATTCCATAGTTCTCGATGCGGCAAAGACGGCTATAGAGGCGCAGTGTACGTTCTGCATATCGGCATCCTCGGGTAAGCTGAACCACTCGTCAGGCATATCCGAAAGGCTCGCGCCCTTCGCCTGCTCTGCGTTCATCAAAAGTTGATTTCTGAATGCTATGGCTGCCGACTTGTTACCCGCCAGATAATAGGCATTCATACCGTCATTGGGCATTCCGCCCGGTGCAAGTGGGATACCGTTGGTCAAGGCTATAATGAGAGAAAGTACAGCACCAATGATCAAAACTTCCGACAGGATAACAACGTACGGCATAAGGAAATAAAGAAGTGCGAGAATGGCGCTCCAAATGACATTCATAAGCACGCCGCCAAGGTTGTAAAGGACTACGGGAGTTTTACCGTTTTTCTCCTCAGGCGGAGTCATAAGGCATTGACCGCCCGTGCCCTTAATGGTAAGGCGGCGGCATTTGATTCCCCCCTCCTGCTTTATCCACATAAGGCTGCCTATTCTGAACGAGGAAAATCTATATCCTGAAAGAAGTCCGAACACCAGGTGTCCGCCCTCGTGAACTATAATCGAAAAATAGAATGCGAGAACAATACCGATAATTATAAATACGAAGCTCACAAATCCGAGTGCCTCATACGCGGTGTGCATTACATCTGCAAAGAAATACCCACCGATAGCCATGGCGAAAAATGCCACTGCGCCGAGTAGAAATACTCCGAGTCCTTTAAGAATTGCTTTGAGTGCTTTCATTTTTTTACTCCAATCCTATGTAATTTTGCTGCCTAAGGACCTCATAGACGGCTATGGCAACAGAGTTGGAAAGATTCAGGCAACGAAGCGTTTTACGCATCGGGATACGCAGGGCGCGATCCTTGTTCGCTTCGACCAACTCGCGCGGAAGTCCGACCGACTCTCTGCCGAAAACGAGGTAAACACCGTCGGGATAGGTGACCTCAGAGAAGGATTTCTCGGCGTGTGAGGAGAAGAAATAAAACTCGGCATTTGCATTCTGCCCGAGAAAATCCTCGTAATTTTCGTAATAAGTGACATCAAGCTCGTTCCAGTAGTCGAGTCCTGCACGCTTCAGGGTACGGTCGGAAATCTCGAAGCCTATCGGCTTAATTATATGAAGTCTGGCTCCCGTGACAGCGCAGGTGCGCGAGATGTTACCCGTGTTCTGCGGTATTTCGGGAGAATAAAGAACTATGTTTATCATTTTTTTGCCTCTAAAAAAGTTGTCGACAATATTCTAGCACAGAGTGAGCAAAAATGCAAGTGGAGTTAGTTTTTTAGGAAAATAAAAATATTTTACAATTATGTCTTTATTTTTTTGGTTTTGTGTGTTATAATAATTTGATTAATTATTTCCCCTAGTTGAAAGGATTTTTTTGAAATGGCAATTTTCGGTTCACTGTTTAAGAGCTACAGCGAAAAACAAATAAAAAGAATTATACCTCTCGTCGATGCGACCGAGGCTCTTGCCGGCAAGTTTGCCGCTATGAGCGACTCGGAGATGAGGGCGTATACGGATAAGCTGAAGGCAGATCTTGCAAACGGCAAGACTCTCGACGATATTCTCCCCGAGGCATTTGCGCTTGTACGCGAGGCCGACGAGAGAGTGCTTGGTAAGCGTCCCTTCCGCGTGCAGATTATAGGCGGTATACTTCTCCACCAGGGACGAATTGCGGAAATGAAAACGGGTGAAGGTAAGACTCTTGTGGCTACCCTGCCCGCATACCTCAATGCGCTCGCAGGCAAGGGCGTGCATATCGTTACGGTAAACGACTATCTTGCAAAGCGTGACTCCGACGAGATGGGCAGAGTTTACGCATTCCTCGGTCTTACCACCGGTCTTATCGTACACGGTCAGTCGGGCAACGAAAAGAGAGATGCCTATAACGCCGATATTACCTATGCGACCAACAACGAGCTTGGATTCGACTACCTGCGTGACAATATGGTCGTTTACAAGGAGAGAATGGTTCAGAGAGGTCATAACTTCGCAATCATAGACGAGGTTGACTCTATACTTATAGA
>CAYXAC010000197.1:0-2527 GCA_964463025.1 uncultured Ruminococcus sp. | reverse complement strand
GCTAAGACGCATCTGCCCCTCGTGGAGCTTGTCGGCGTAGTAATAAGCCTCGGTTATTTTCTCTATATCGTAATTTCGCTCGCTCTCCTCAAGATACTGAAGGAGAGCCTTCATTCCTTCATACATAAGAATTACCTTTTGATGCTGTTAATCACTTTTATCTCACCATCTGCGAGCGCAGGCGGCGAAGGAGAGTGGATTTATCCAGCTCGGTCTTTGTTGATTTGTACTGAATATTGAAGCGGTAAACCTCGTCGGAAACGTCCTCAATATTCGCAATGTTAAGCTCCTTCATAACCATAATGATTATCTTGAGCTTTATGTAGCCTATATCTGCCTCGTCACCGCCTCTGAATTTCGCAAGAATTTTCTTGTGAGAGAGTGTGTTAACACCCGTGCGAAGCGTTGCAAGCATAAATCTGTAAACAGCCGCAAAATCATCTCTCGACGGTAAAATGTTCTCGTCTGCGGTGAATGGTGCTCCGTTCTTGAGCTCCTCAAAGCGCTCGCGATCGAGGCGAAGCTGCTCTGCCTCGGCTACCGAGGGTTTGAGATCACGCACGATAAGCTGAATGCTCTCTCTGCCACCCCACTCGTTGATATCGAGATTAAAGAGCACGTCGACCTTATCACCCACGTATACACCGAGAGTCGATGGAGGATTGGAGAAATACATAGCAGAAAGATTATATTTACCGTTACCGAGCGCAAGACGCGTGTGCTTTCCGTCGCTGATGCCCGAGATCTCAGCAACCGTCACTCCGCGCATAATAAAGACGGGAATGGGGTTAGAAACACCGTAAGGCTCAAGAAGCTGAATACTCTTTGCAAGCGAGAGGTTGAGGTCGGCAAAATCAAGCTCACAGTCGGCCTCAATGGTCTGTACGAAATCCTTTCCTGCAAGGCTGGTTCTGGCATATTTGTTTATGAGATTTCTGAAATTATCAAGCTCGCCTCTCGTGACAGAAAGTCCTGCCGCAAGCTCGTGACCGCCGAACTTAACGAGATGGTCGCTGCAATGGCAAAGAGCATCGACAAGATTCATACCCTTAACGCTTCGTCCCGAGCCTTTACCAATATCGTCGGGCGTGGAAGTCGCCGACTCATTGCCCTCAAAGGAAACGAGAATTGCAGGTCTTACGTATTTTTCTGTAATGCGGGAGGCAACGATACCGATAACGCCGTGATGCCAATTATCAGCGTCAAGCACAATCACGGGATTGTTCTCGATATCATACTTCTCTATCTTCTGATATGCCTCGCGCATTATCTTGTTTTCCTCTGCCTGACGCTCTTTATTAGTTCTGCAAAGCTCTTCTGCAATTGAGAGCGCCTTTGCTTTGTCTTCGGTCAGGAAAAGCTCGACTGCAATAGAAGCTGTCTTGATTCTGCCTGCAGCATTGATACGGGGTGCTATGGTATATCCGATATACCCCGAGGTTATCTTCGCCTTTTTTCTTCTCGCGCCGGTGCGCTGTGCCTCCGTCTTGGCAGACGATGCCTCGATAAGCGCAGCAATACCTACCCTGCTTGTGCGCTCGATCATATCAAGACCGTACTTGACGATGATTCTGTTCTCCTGCTTAATGGGCATAACGTCTGCAATAGTACCTATTGCAACAAGGTCGGCATAGTCGTTGAATATCTTCCTTGCCGCCTCAATTCTAGTTCTGCCTCTCACGCGCTCCTCATAAGCGCAAATAAGCTTGAACACGACGCCTACACCCGCAAGATCCTTAAAGGGATACTCACAGTCGGGACGGTGCGGATTCACTACCGCAAGAGCATTGGGAAGCGCCGCATGGCACTCGTGATGGTCGGTTACGACGAAGTTGATACCAAGGCTCTTGGCATACTCGACCTCATCGATAGCGGTAGTGCCCGTATCGACGGTAATGATTAGCGTACTGCCGTTCTCCTTGATAGCGTCAATTGCCTGGGGAGAAACTCCGTAGCCCTCACCCGCGCGGTTGGGAATATAATACTCAACACTAGCGCCAAGCGATTTAAGGTAGAGATACAGCGTGCATACGGATGTAACACCGTCAACGTCATAGTCACCGTAAACGGTAATCTTTTCCTCCGCCGCAATCGCGGCACTGATACTCTCAATGGCAGCGTCAATATCCTTCATTCTGAAGGGATCGGAAAGCATTTCGCTCTCCATGTAGATAAAGGATTTCGCTGCCGCCTCATCCTTGTATCCGCGGTTGTAAAGAAGTCTTGCTACTACGGGATTTATGCCAAGTGCCAGGGCAATTCTTTGTACCTTTTCGGCAAGTTCGGGGGTATCCGTAGATTTTAAAATCCAATTCTTCTCCTTTTTTTCATTTTGGTTATGCATTTTATTTTTGACCGTAGAGGGCTTTCGCCCGCCTTTCAAATTATTATCTACATAAAAAGCCGGAAATCTCTCCGGGAGAGAGCAGTCTTGGTTTCACCTGCTTACTTGGAAAGAGGTCGGTAGACCTTCATAAGCGCTAAAGCGCTTTTTGCGCCGTCGATAGCAGCGCTCGTGATACCGCCT
>CAYXAC010000196.1:0-2556 GCA_964463025.1 uncultured Ruminococcus sp. | reverse complement strand
CCGAGTGCTTTTCCATAAACTCCGACATATCGAGTCGAATAAGTGACTCCGGTTGCTTGAAGAGATCCTGCGAAAGCACTTTGACAAGCTCGGTTTTACCAACGCCCGTAGGACCTGCGAATATCATAGAAACCGGATTCTGTCTGTAAGAAACACCCGCGCGCTTACGTCTGATAGCACGCACAACAGCGTTCACAGCCTCGTCCTGACCGATAACCTTTGCAGATATTCTCTCGTAGAGTTCGTTAAGCTCGCTAAGCTCGCCTACGCTGAGTTCTGCGGCCGGTATGCCTGTCCAAATTTCAATAACCTTGAAAAGATCGTCGGTGGTCAAGCGAAGATCCTCGACGATTGGCAAAATTATTTTCTGCCTCGTTTCAAGTCTTATTTTTTCGGATTTTAGGTTGGCAAGCTCTTGATAATTAGACTCGGTCTGACCCTCGGGATTCTCGACCTTTGATTCAAGCTCTGCGGTAAGCATGTCTATTTCTGCCATACGCTTATCATTGCGTTTTTTCTCATCAAGCTCGGGACATGAGAGTGCCGCCTTTGCACAAGCCTCGTCTATTAAATCTATTGCTTTGTCGGGCAAAAATCTATCCGTAATATAACGCTCGGAAAGAGTAGCCGCAAAGCGAGCAACATTGTCAGATACCGAGACCCCATGGAAACGCTCGTAATAATTTTTGATACCCTTAATTATTTCTACCGTATCCTCAACCGAGGGCTCCTCAATTTTGACAGGCTGGAAGCGACGTTCAAGCGCGCTATCCTTTTCTATACATTTTCTATACTCCTTGAGGGTGGTCGCACCAATGACGCGTATCTCACCGCGAGAAAGCGCAGGCTTCAAGAGATTTGCAGCACTCATACTTCCGTCAGAGGTTTCACCTGCACCGGCAATATTGTGAACCTCGTCTATCATAAGAATAATATTGCCCGCCGCCTTGATTTCCTTCAAGAGTCCAAGTATTCTAGATTCAAACTGACCTCTGAACTGCGTACCTGCAACGAGCGCGGTAAGGTCGAGAAGCCACACCTCGAAATCTGCAATAGACTCCGGCACCTTGCCTGCCACTATTCTGGAGGCAAGCTCCTCTACAATTGCGGTCTTACCTACACCGGGCTCACCGATAAGACAGGGGTTATTCTTTTGTCTGCGGCAAAGGATCTGTATCATACGGTCTATTTCTCTATCGCGACCGACTATCCTATCTATCTTTCCTTGCCTTGCCTTTTCGTTAAGGTTGGTGCAATAGGTATTGAGTAACTTCTTTGTGGGGTCTTCTTCCTTGGAATTCGGGCGTTTTTTCCCCTTCCCCTCCGATTTTTGTCCTGAAGGATTCATCGGCATCCCAAATATCTCGCCAAGATTCAATGTAGGAGCCTTGCCCCCCTCGGTGTCATCGCCTTCTACCTCTACCAAGCCCTGCTCTACAAGTCCGCTAATTTCGTCGGACATATTCTGGATAACCTCTTCGTCTATCCCCATTTTTTTGAAAAGCTCGGCCACGGGCGGTGGCTTAATACCAAGCTCTGCCGCACACTGAAAACAGAGCCCCTCATTTACCGTCTTTCCGTTCTCATGTCGGGTGATAAAGACCGATGCCGGTCTTTGCTTACATTTTACACAAATTTGTATCTTCATTTATATTTCCATTCCGCCGCATAAGCGGCAATTCCTTTGCTAAAAAATCAGAAGCTTAAAAGCAGTTCAATCGGACTCAAACTATTGAAGAGCCTATATATCCAACCTCCGCGAAAACTCCTGATTGCCTCCACACCGTCGAATATCGAAAGGTGGAAGAAGAAATCAACGATTCCAACAAGCGCCCACGCTACAAGGAATGCGAGAAGTCCTGCAAGCACAACGCCCATAGTTCTGTTTATTTTACCGAGAATACCGATATCGAATACCGAATTCACAAGCAATATTCCGCCGGAGAAAATGAGCTTGGATAAGAAGAATAAAAGCACGAATGCAATTCCGATAGAAATAATAATTACGGCAGGTGAAGTCAGATTCACGATTATACTTTCAAGCACTGCATCGGTTGTCATTCCCGAGACATCGGAAAGCTGAACGTCGAAGGCAGCTCCTGCCATCTTGAGAAGCGTAGGCATTTCCTCAACAACGTTCTCAGGGCTGAGAGATGCACAGTTATCATACATAAATTCCTTGATGTAATTTGTTATCGGTGCTTGTATCATCGGTGCAATCACATACGTACCAATCACATTGCAAAGAGATAGAGCGAATGCTATGCCCAAAATAATTTTTATCGGCTTTGCGGCAATATTAAAGAATCCCATTTTGTAGCCGTAGTACGATCCACCAACCAAAAGTCCGATCAAAATTATTTCAAATAAAATCTTCAAAAACATACATTACCTCCAAATGATTAAAATTATTTAAGAATCACGTTTTCTTTCGCGAATATCGAATAAAGTCTTTGCATAACTCGGTCTGAGGGATCTACCGTCACCGATTTCATTGCGGAGTATTTTTTAGTACTTTCATCAAAAAGCACAATTTTAGCATTACCTCTATTGAGC
>CAYXAC010000195.1:0-2557 GCA_964463025.1 uncultured Ruminococcus sp. | reverse complement strand
GATAGTTGGCGCAAGACACGGCGAGGAGACTAGCGATAATTTCCCGCCCTGCGGTGTCTGCCGTCAGGTGATGGCGGAGTTCTGCGATAAGGACTTCAAAATCATACTCGGCACTAAAGAAAAAATCACCGAATTTTCCTTCGGTGAAATGCTTCCGCACGGATTTGATAAAAATAATTTGTAAAGGTAAATAAATATGCAGGATATAGGAACTCAGTTTCACATTCGTTGCAATGCGGGTGACGTAGGTCGCTACGTATTTCTTCCCGGCGACCCCGGACGGTGTGAATTTATTGCACAGCATTTTGATAATCCCGTTCACGTGGGAATGAATAGAGAGTATAACATTTATACCGGTACACTGCTCGGTGAGAAGGTTTCGGTCTGCTCTACGGGTATTGGCGGTCCTTCCGCCTCTATCGCTATGGAGGAGCTGGCTGCTATAGGCGCAGATACATTTATTCGTATAGGAACCTGTGGCGGAATTGACCTTGACGTACAGCCGGGTGACGTTGTGGTTGCCACGGGTGCAATACGGTATGAGCATACCTCTATGGAATACGCGCCTATTGAATTCCCTGCCGTTTCCGATTTTAATATCGCTGCGGCTCTCAAGTCTGCGAGCGAGGAGCTTGGATACCGCACTCACACGGGTGTCGTTCAGTGCAAGGACTCCTTCTACGGACAGCACGCGCCCGAAAAATCGCCCGTATATTACGAGCTTGCACAAAAGTGGGAAAGCTGGAAACGCCTTGGAGTTAAGGCGAGCGAAATGGAATCCGCCGCTTTGTTCGTGGTGTCCGCTGCTCTGCACGTTCGATGCGGTAGCTGCTTCCACGTAATCTGGAATCAGGAAAGAGAGAAGCTCGGTATGGAAATGGCTATGACCGAGGATACCTCGGGGGCTATCCGCGTAGGTATTGAGGCTATGAAAAAGCTGATTGCAGAGGATCTCAAAAAGCAGTAAAAATTATATTAAAAGAGGACTATCCTATGAAAGACGTACTCGTTATCGGTATAGCAGGTGGCTCGGGCAGCGGTAAGACCACGCTGGCAAGGAATATTTCGGAATACTTTGCCGACAGAATAAGCATTTTAAGGCACGACGACTACTACAAGTCGCAGGACAGTATCCCTATGGCAGAGCGCGTTAAGACTAACTACGACCATCCGCACGCATTTGACACCGAGCTTCTATTGTCACACCTCGACGCTCTGCGCAGAGGTGAGGACGTAGACTCGCCGATATACGATTACTCTATACATACTCGCTCGAAGGACACAAGGCACGTCAAGGCATGCCCCGTAATTCTGCTCGAGGGCATTCTGATACTCGAGAACGAGGCTGTTCGCGAGCGACTTGATATGAAGATATTCGTGGACACCGACGCCGACGTGAGAATCGTCAGACGAATTCTGCGTGACGTAAAGAAGCGCGGCAGGACTCTTGAGTCGGTGACGAAGCAATATCTCACGACGGTAAAGCCTATGCACGAGGCGTTCGTCGAGCCGAGCAAGCGATATGCCGATATTATTATACCCGAGGGCGGCAAGAACCCCGTCGCCTGCGGAACTATAATAGATAGGATAGAAAGACATCTCGAAAATTAGGAATTCGAAATTAAAATCATTTGTAGGGGCCGGCGCCTCGACGTCCTGAGCCTTGAATACACATAGCATTATATAGAGATAATTTGTTGTTCATTTATTCCTCGTATTTCGGTTTATTTGTACACAACAACGGGACGTCGAGGGCGCCGTCACCTACGATTGCTCAAAATGACATATTCCATTATCATTTTTTCTTTATAAAAAAGACCTGAAACCGTAGGATTTCAGGTCTTTTTTGTTATGTAAGCTTATCTTTTGAGCGATATAATATTCGAAACGAATGATACCACCATCACTCCAAGGAAGGCGAATATGGGCCATGCCGCAACAATGTCAACAGTCGAGCTTCCTACAAACGTGTAATAGGAGATAAGGACGATAACCGCAAGGTCGATAAGCGAGCAAAGACCGCCGAAAAAGCTCCAGCCCTTAGTAACGTGAAGTATTTTACAAATCATAGCAACCAGGGATACCGCAAGAACAAACATAGCAAGAATCATTATTATCGCAATTCCAAGTCCTGCCAAGCCCTCAAGCCCCTCGGCATTCTGCTCAAGGTTCTCAAGATCAATACGGCATTTGATAGCGAAAATTGCGCTTAACACTACCATAATCACATAGACGACTAACGAAAAAATTCCTTTTCTTCTCATTACTGAAACCTCTTTTCTTTATTATTTTTATCCTTTAATCGAAGCAATGTTCGAGATAAGCGACAGAGTAGATATAACGGCAAGTATAATAAAGCTAACCTCGTGGATGCCGAACGGGTAGCTGTCGGTCATATAGGAAATAAACAACCGAATAGCACTGACAGCGAACAAAAGGTCAACGCCGAGCAAAGAATGCCAAAAAGCGCAAAGCGCGTCGTGACGTGCAGAATCTTGAAAAGCAGAATAAACGCTGCAATTACGGCAACGGGGCCAATAATCAATAACAAATAAGC
>CAYXAC010000194.1:0-2569 GCA_964463025.1 uncultured Ruminococcus sp. | reverse complement strand
TTCCGTTTTACGATGCCTTTGCCATGGGAATATTTGCGGCGTTTAACATATTTTCTATAAAAATGCCGTAGCCTTCGGTGGGGTCGGCGACCATCACGTGCGTGACCGCGCCGACAAGCTTGCCGTTCTGGATGATCGGACTGCCACTCATTCCACGCACAATTCCACCAGTGAGTGCCTTTAAGGTTTCGTCAGTGACACGTACTCGGAAGGATTTTGAGCCCGACGAGCTTAAATCAATGTCGTAAATTTCGATTTTATACTCCGCAGACCTGCCGTTCTTTATAGTCGAAATTATTGTAGCTTCGCCTTCCTTGACCTCGCCCTTTTCTGCAATTTCAAGCTCGCTGCCCGAGAGCATCGACGCATCGGTTATTATACCGAAAACACCGCATTCGCTATTGACGTTCAGGTCACCTAGGTCGGCATCGGTCAAAATACCGCAAAGCTCGCCCGGCTTACCGCACTCACCCTTGTGAATACCGCCGAGTATAACTCCGCAAACCTCGCCGCTTTCCATAGAGATTACCTCACCGCTTTCCGAGTCGCAGATTCCGTGACCAAGCCCGCCAAAAAGTCCGGTTTCCTTATCAATAAAGGTAACCGTTCCGAGTCCTGCCGCGCCGTCGCGTAGAGAAAGACCGAGCTTATACTCGCCGTCCTCGAGAGTCGGGCGAACCTCAACACCCACCTCGTTTCCGGCATGCAGTGCGCGAATCGTCAGGCTCTCACCACCCGATTTGGCAATCAAGCGTTTGACGTCAGCGGCCGTGCTGACCTGCTCACCGTTGACCGAGAGTATCACGTCACCCGCCTTGAGTGCAGGAACGCCCTTTGACTCGGTTACGGTGACGTACTTCTGTCTAATCTTAACGCCAAAGACATTGCCGCCAACGAGAAGCGAGGTATTTTCTTCCTTTTTATCTGCTCCAAAGAAAAGCTCGTACAGTCGTGAGCCGACCTTGACGTTCTCGGAGAGCGCTGGAGCGCACTCGCTCCCCTCAAAGCTAGCACTAGCCGACAATCCAAAGGCCGATAATAATGTATATAATGAAAGAACGAGGCTTGCCGTCCTTATAAAAATTCTCTTTTTCATTCGCTTTTCCTCTTTACAAAACTTAATTTGCTATGTATTACTTTGCGCATTTTTGTGCCCTCGTATGTGTAACAAAAATAGGAAAAGGCGCATTTTTGTACTGTTTTGTTTACAAAATATAAAAAATCTCTCAATTTTTGTCGAGAGATTTTTTATATTTGATTTTTTTATTTATTCTGTTCCTTGAGAGCTGCGCGCTTCTGCGCCTGCATTCTCTTTCTTGCAGGGGTATCAAGGATAACCTTGCGGAGTCTGATGCTCTTGGGTGTTACCTCAATAAGCTCCTCGTCGGTTATAAACTCGATAGCTTCCTCAAGCGAGAGCTGAACAGGGGTGATAAGCGTGAGCTTCTCGTCTGCGCCCGAGGAACGAATAGCGGTGAGATGCTTCTCCTTGCAGACGTTAACCTCGATATCGTCGGGCTTGGGGTTCTCTCCAACTATCATACCCTCGTAAACGGGGGTTGCGGGACCGATAAACAGAGGACCTCTGTCCTGTGCCTGATAGAGTCCGTAGGTGGTGGAAACGCCCTTCTCGGAAGCGACGAGCGACGAGGTAAATCTGGTCTTGATTTCACCGCGGAATGGCTCGTAGCCTGCAAAAATGCTGGAAATAAGTCCCTCGCCACGAGTGTCTGTAAGAAGCTCGGAACGATAGCCGAAAAGACAACGGGTGGGAATGGTGTAATAGAGCTTCTGACGCTTGCCGTGAAGCTGCATATCGTCGAGAGTTCCCTTTCTCGAGCCGAGCTTTTCCATTACCGAGCCCATATATTCCTCGGGAACGTCGATAATTACCTTCTCGATAGGCTCGCACTTGACGCCGTCGATTTCCTTGTAAAGCACTCTGGGGTTGGAGCAGCAAAGCTCGTAGCCCTCACGGCGCATATTTTCAATAAGAATGGAGAGGTGCATTTCACCTCGTCCTGCAACGCGGAAGGAGTCGGTGGTCTCACCGTCGTTTACGCGAAGCGAAACGTCCTTGAGAAGCTCCTTATAGAGTCTGGCACGAAGGTGACGAGAGGTAACGAACTTACCCTCCTTGCCTGCAAAGGGAGAATCGTTGACCGAGAAGGTCATCTCCATAGTAGGCTCGCCAACTTTGACGAACTCAAGTGGCTCAGGCTTCGCAGGCGAGCAAACGGTGTCGCCTATGGAAATATCCTCGCAACCCGAGAAGCAGATGATATCACCAACCTGTGCTTCAGTAACAGGCACACGCTTCAAGCCGTCGAACTGATATATCGAAACGATTTTCGCAGGACGATTTTTGCCGTCACCGTGATAATTGCAAACTACAACACCCTGTCCCTGCTTAATAGCGCCACGCTCGATACGACCGATACCGATTCTACCAACGAACTCGTTGTAGTCGATAGAGGAAACGAGAAGCTGCAAGGGCTCGTCCTCCTCACCATCGGGCGCAGGCGGAACGGTTGGCTTTGTCGGTCGAATGTTCGGCGGCATCGCTACA
>CAYXAC010000193.1:0-2581 GCA_964463025.1 uncultured Ruminococcus sp. | reverse complement strand
CAAGGGCGGAATTTCTACGATGGACTTAAAGGAGGCCAACTGTCAGGTTGAGCTTTCCAACACCTACCATCTTCATATTCGTCCCGGTGACGACCTTATCTACCGTATGGGCGGACTTCACAAATTCTTTAACTGGGACAGACCTGTTCTCACCGATTCGGGCGGATTTCAGGTATTTTCTCTTGCCAAGCTGCGCAAAATTACAGAAGAGGGCGTAACCTTCAACTCTCATATGGACGGCAAGCGCATATTTATGGGCCCCGAGGAGTCGATGCAGATTCAGTCGCATCTCGGTTCTACCATTGCTATGGCGTTTGACGAGTGTGTTGAAAACCCCGCGCCCTATCAGTACGTAAAGAACTCGCACGAGCGCACTATCCGCTGGCTCAAGAGATGCCGTGCGGAGATGGATAGGCTCAATGCCGAGGAGGGAACAGTAAACCCCCACCAGCTGCTCTTTGGTATTAACCAGGGCGGTACGTACGAGGATCTTCGTATTGAGAATATGAAGGCTATTCGCGAAATCGAGTGCGACGGCTACGCAATAGGCGGACTTGCGGTAGGCGAGAGTGCCGACGTGATGTATCACATTATCGAAACCGTCGAGCCTTATATGCCCGAGGACAAGCCGAGATACCTTATGGG
This sequence comes from uncultured Ruminococcus sp., assembly GCA_964463025.1. Lineage (GTDB taxonomy): Bacteria > Bacillota > Clostridia > Oscillospirales > CAG-272 > UBA1740. The sequence continues at coordinate 1,936 of CAYXAC010000193.1, read as the reverse complement.
GGTCGGCACACCGCAAAATATAATTGAGGCGGTATATCGCGGAGTCGATTTCTTCGACTGCGTAATGCCCAGCCGCAACGCCCGTCATGGCAACCTATTCACGTGGAAGGGTAAAATCAATCTCCTTAACGAGAAGTACGCAGAGGACGGCCGTCCAATAGCAGAGGAATGCGGCTGCCCCGCCTGCAAGAACTACTCGCGCTCCTACATTCGTCATTTATTCAAGGCACGCGAGGCACTTGGTATGCGCCTTGCCGTTCTTCATAATCTCTATTTCTACAACGAGCTTATGCAGAAAATAAGAGATGCTCTCGACGAGGGACACTACGAGGAATTTTATCATACCTACAAGGACTCTCTTGCCGAGCGCAGAGAGGATTAAAACGGAGAATTAGATGTTTATTTCAAGGCAGATTGAGAAAATCTATAAAAATACTCTCTTTTGCCGCCGCGATGACGACGGTACGCTTTTCTATTTTTCACTCTCGGATTTTGAAGGACTAAAGAGAACGCCATATTCCTTCAAGACTAAAAAGGGACACACTTTAAGGGGCTATTTCTACCACTACGGTGAGTATTCCGAATTTTGCAAGAACCGACTTGTCGTCTTTGATCACGGTATGGGTGTCGGTCACAGAGCGTATATGAAGGAAATTGAGATGCTCGCAAGACACGGCTACCTCGTCTATTCCTACGACCACACCGGCTGTACCGAGTCTGACGGCGAGCATATTATGGGACTTTCGGGCTCACTTGCCGATCTTGACTCCTGCATTTCCTCTCTGAAAGCGGAGCAGGGCTTTTCGGGTAACGTGATTTCTGTTGTAGGTCACAGCTGGGGCGGCTTCTCAACACTCAACATTCTTGGCTATCACCCCGACATCCGCAGCATCGTGGCTATTTCCGGCTTCGTGTCACTTAGGGATATGCAAAAGCAGGTTATCCCCGCCATTCTCTCGCCCTTTAGAGCGCAGCTTTATGAGCTGGAGCAGGAAACCAACCCCGATTATGCAGACAGCTCGGCTATCTCGGCTCTTTCCTCGACCGACGCACCTGCGCTGATAATTCACTCGCTCGACGACGACAGCGTATCCGCGAAGCGCCATTTCCACAAACTCCGCAGTGCACTTTCTGATAAGCAGAATATTCATTTCCTGACCCTTACCGACCGAATGCACAACCCGACATACATCGCCGCCGCAGTAAAGTATAAGGCGGAGTTCTTCAAGGAACACAAGGCGAGAATCAAAAAGAATCTCCACAAGGACAAGGCAGCACAAAAAGCCTTTCTTGCTTCGTACGACTGGCACAAGATGACCGAGCAGGACGAGGAAATCTGGCAGCAGATCTACGAATTTTTGGATAAATAAAAAACTCACAGAGAATGGGACGCACTCTAAAGGACAGTTTTTGGTGTATGTTATCTACCGACAGGAAAGGAACGCAAATTTTCTATTGTTCCTAACGAAGAAATTGAAAACATAGAAACCGCGGATTGATTTTCTGCGGTTTCTATGTTATAATGGATGTGTATTTACATCATAAGGAGAAAAACATGCGAAAAATTGTTACCATCTGTGGTTCTTTACGCTTTTTTGACAGAATTCAAGAAATTGCTGAACTTCTTGAACTTGAAAATGGATGGATTATGTTTACCCCCATTCCTCATACGCTTGACAGAGAATTGAAATCGCATGAAAAGCAATTATTAGGAGACATACACAAAGCAAAAATTGATTTATCCCATGCTATTTTTGTTGTAAACATAGACGGATATATCGGCAATGCAGTAAAAAAAGAAATAGAATATGCGAAGGATCTCGGAAAAGAAATTTTCTTTTTAGAAGAATCAAATCAATAAAGCTGCTTTATATGAATTGAATTGCATATTAGCAAAACAACACGATAAATGACCGCTTAGTACCAAGCCTCCCTT
>CAYXAC010000192.1:0-2612 GCA_964463025.1 uncultured Ruminococcus sp. | reverse complement strand
ACGGTCACCTCGCCACCTACTTTCTGCTTATCGGCTTTGCCTTTATGCTGATTTTCGATGCGCTTATCTGATTTATAGGCTCTCCTTTGCTTCGGAGAGCCTTTTTTGTTTGGTTTTAAGCCCTTTTTGCCGAAATGCTCTTGAATATTTTAGAAAAAAGTAATATAATTATAATGTAGAATTATGCAAAGAGGTAACTTATGGTTAAATTTGAAGATATAAAAAACGACGCGGCTATCCGTGCTTACATAAAGGGGGCTGACGCCTCGCTTCTCTCGCTCGGATACACCGAGCATAGCTTCGCGCACGTGACTATGGTGTCGGAGATGGCGGCAAAAATACTATCTAATCTCGGCACCGACGAGCGCACCGTTGAGCTTGTGAAAATTGCAGGATTTCTTCACGATATTGGCAACCTCGTAAATCGCTCGGAGCATTCGCAGAGTGGAGCAGTTATGGCGTTCAGAATTCTCGACAATATGGGTATGCCTGCCGAGGAGATAGCGACTATCGTCACCGCCATCGGTAATCACGACGAGGGCACGGGTGTGCCTGTTGATGCTGTTTCTGCAGCGCTCATTCTTGCGGACAAGTCCGACGTGCGTCGCAGCCGTGTGCGCAACTCTGACCCTGCTACCTTCGATATTCACGACAGAGTTAATTACTCGGTGCTTGAGTCGAGCCTTGATATCGACGTTGAGCAGAAAACCGCAAGACTCACCTTGAAGATTGACACCGAAATCAGCTCACTTATGAGTTATTTTGAGATATTCCTCGGTCGTATGACGCTTTGCTGTCGCGCGGCTGAAAGGCTCGGTCTTGCATTCAAGCTCACCATCAACGAGCAGAACTTTATATAACCAAGAATGAAAGAGGTATGGTTTTGAAAAGCTATAACGTTACAGGCATGAGCTGTGCCGCCTGCTCAGCACGTGTGGAGCGTGCCGTTTCCTCACTCGAGGGAGTGAACAAGTGTACCGTCAATCTATTGACGAACAGTATGCAGATAGAGGGTACAGCAAGTGATGAGTCGATAATCTCTGCAGTTGAGGCTGCCGGCTACGGTGCATCACTGAAATCCGATAAAAAACAAGAAAATGCAAATAAAACTAGTCAAAATAACGAAAGCAAAGGCATATTAACAAGACTGATTACCTCGATAGCCGTGCTTTTAGTGCTTATGTATCTCTCTATGGGATACGTCATGTGGTCGGCACCGCTGCCTGCGGTTTTCGTAGAAAATCCACTGACGGTAGCGCTCGCAGAGCTATTACTCTCGGGAATAATACTTGTGATAAATCAGCGCTTCTTCATAAGCGGTGTTAAGGCGCTCGCAAATCGCTCACCCAATATGGACACGCTCGTGGCGCTCGGCTCGGGTGTATCATTTGCGTATAGCGTGTACGTTGTATTCCGTATGTGCATTGACGTGCAGAATGCGCATCTTTTGCACGGACTTTATTTCGAGTCGGCAGCGATGATTCTCACGCTTATCACCGTCGGCAAGCTGCTTGAGGCGAGAGCCAAGGGCAAGACCACCGATGCTATAAACAGTCTTATCAAGCTTTCGCCAAAGACCGCTACCGTTATCCGTGACGGTGTTGAACTGAAAATTCCCGCGCGTGAGGTGCGAGTGGGTGATGTATTCCTCGTCAGACCCGGTGAAAGCGTGGCGGTAGACGGAGTTGTAATCGAGGGCACCAGCAGCATCAACGAGGCAGCGCTCACGGGCGAATCTATTCCCGTCGATAAGCAGTCGGGTGACAGAGTCCTTGCCGCGACGGTGAACACCACCGGCTTCCTCAAATGCCGCGCCGAGAAGGTCGGCGACGATACGGCAATAGCCTCGGTTATCAGGATGGTCGAGGATGCATCGGCTACCAAGGCGCCTATCTCCAAGGTCGCAGACAGAGTTTCGGGCGTTTTCGTTCCCGTAGTTATTTCTATTGCGGCAATCACCTTTGCCGTCTGGATGCTTATAAACGGTGATTTTCCCCACGCACTTGAGCGCGGAATCTCGGTGCTTGTCATAAGCTGTCCCTGCGCTCTCGGACTTGCAACCCCCGTTGCGATTATGGTCGGCAGCGGAGTTGGCGCAAGGCTCGGTGTGCTTTTCAAGAATGCCGAGGCTCTTGAGCTGACGGGCAGGGCGAGAACCGTAGTGCTGGACAAGACCGGCACTATCACGAGGGGGGAGCCCGAGGTCACCGACGTTATCCCGATTTCTGTCGGTGAGTCAGAGCTTCTCTCGCTCGCGGCGGCTATCGAGTCGGCAAGCGAGCATCCTCTCGCTCGTGCGGTATGCAGATACGCCGAGAACAGGGCAGAGAGGATTACCGTTACCGACTTTAAGGCACTTGCAGGTAGCGGCGTTCGCGCTCTGCTTGACGGTGACGAGGTCTACGGCGGAAGCTATAAATTTATTTCTACGGTTACAGACACTGCGTCCGTGCTTTCCGACTACGAGAGGCTCACGGGCGAGGGCAAAACTCCGCTTCTCTTTACCAGAGCAGGCAGGCTCGTCGGCATTATCGCGGTTGCCGACGCTATCCGCCCTGACAGCGCCGAGGCTATTGCCGAGATGAAGAAAATCGGTATGCGCGTCGTGATGC
>CAYXAC010000191.1:0-2612 GCA_964463025.1 uncultured Ruminococcus sp. | reverse complement strand
AGGCAATAGCGAAAAGACTATTTGCGAATATCTTATGGATTTGCGCACCTTCTTCCGCTTTTATATAATGGCGGAAAACGGTGATGATTTGACGCTTAATGAGTTTGAGAAAATAGATATAAGCGCAATTACGATAGATGACGTCAACAACGTCAGTACCGAGCTTATAGTTAACTTCCTAGCTTTCGTAGCAAACGAGAGAAGTAACAATACCACTACTCGAAACAGGAAGCTCTCTTCCCTGCGTTCCTTCTTTAATTATATGTACAACAAAAAGCATCTTATTGACAGAAATCCAGCTGCCGATATAGATTCAATCAAAAAATCCAAGACCTTGCCTAAATACCTGACCGTTGATGAGGCGGTCCGCTTGCTTGAAGCCGTTAATTCCGACGTAGAGTCAAAAACAAGGCAGAGAGATTATACGATAATTACCTTGTTTCTCAACACGGGCATGCGACTTTCCGAGCTTGTAGGACTCAATTTGCAGAGCTTTGCCCCAGAGCTTCTCTCGGTAAGGGTTCTCGGAAAAGGCAACAAGGAACGAGTAATATATCTAAACGCCGCGGCAAGAGATGCGGTTAGAGATTATATTAAAATACGCCTTGATCCGAGATTTATTCGCACATCGGACAACGCATTCTTTTTAAGCAGTAGACAGACGCGAATTTCGGTTAAAACTGTACAGTGGATAATTTATAAGTATCTTGATCTCGCAGGGCTTGGTTCAAAGGGACTTTCGGTACACAAACTAAGACACACCGCCGCTACCCTGATGTATCAAAGCGGCAAGGTTGATATACGAGTTCTCAAGGATATACTTGGTCACGAACAGCTGAACACCACGCAGATTTATACACACGTGGTAGATAGGAACCTCGAAGAAGCAATGGAAAACAATCCGCTTGCCGACATGGTGCTGAAAAAGCCGAAAATATCAAAAGACGATGATTAAAATTTCTTACACAAAAAGCAAAGCCGCACGGCTTTGCTTTTTTTTAGATATTTTTAATAAAAGTATTGACTTAATTCTCTTTTGGTGGTATATTATATTTGGTGAAAGTTGGCTTCCGAGTCATCTGATCATTTTGCTAATTTTATGGAAGGAGAGATTTGCTATAAAGCAAATCGGGAATTCGTTTTGAACAAATACACGAAACCTAACATCTGCGGTCTTCCCACAGCTGCAGAGCTGCGCGATGCACTTCGCGCAAGTGAAGGTACTGCGGCACGAGAGCAAATTGCTATGCTCTTTGATTCCGAAACCTTCGTTGAGATTGGTGCGTACACCAAGCGTGGTTTCTCCGAGTTTTTAAGCACGGAGAAAGCAAATGAGTTTGAAGGCGTCATCTGCGGCTACGGAGCAATTGACGGCAAGCTCGTTTTTGCATTTATTGAGGACTCTTCGAGAATGGGCGGAGCTATTGACGAGCGTCACGCAAAGAAAATTTGTGACCTCTATCAAATGGCCTTGAGCAACGGAGCGCCAGTTGTAGGAATCTTCAATTCCAACGGAGCAGACATCTTTGAGGGAACGTCTGGTCTTGCGGCATACGGTAAGATTATGTCTGCTGCAACTCGCGCTTCGGGCATCATTCCTCAGATTGCTTACGTCAGTGGTAATTGCATCGGTACGTCGGCTGCTATTGCCTCTATGTTCGACATCGTTGTCAAAATGGACGGTGCACAGCTTTACGTAACCTCTCCCGTGCTTACCGGCGAGGATAACGCGCAGGATGCAATCGTTGCCTACACCGGCACCGAGCAACAGTGTATGAGTTATGTTAAGTCTATGATTTCTTATCTTCCCTCCAACTCCTCTATTGGTGTTCAATGCTCCGAAATTTGCACCGATAACCTCAACAGAAAGCTCGGTAACCTTGACTTTGGAGGCGATGCTCTTACGGCTATATCGGTTATTTCGGATAACAGTATGTTCATAGAGCTTAACCCCGGATTTGCTCCTGCCCTCACAACCGCTTTGGCCACCATCGGAGGAGTTAAGTGCGGTATAGTTGCTAATTCCTTCGCAAAGAACGAGGGTAGAATCGACGGATCGGCAGCTAGAAAGGCTGCGAAATTCGTTACCCTTTGCGACAGCTTCTCTATTCCCGTTGTAACGCACGTTGACTCGCTTGGGCTTTCTATGGAAAAGAGCAACGAGGCGATCTTTGCTCCCGAGCTTGCTAAGCTTGCTATGGCATATGCCGCTGCTACCTGCCCCAAGGTTACCGTTATCGCAGGACACGCAATAGGTGCAGCCTTCGTTCTCCTTGGATCCAAGTCGCTCGGTGCTGACGTGGTTTACGCTACCGAGGAATCTGAAATCGGCGCCCTCGCGGCCGAAAGCGGCGTTGCATTCGCTTGGGATAAATATATTTCCGACGAAACGACAAGAGAGCAGCTTATATCCGATTGGAAGGCTACTGTTTCTTCCCCCTCGGCTGCTGCTGCAAGCGGTGAAATAGACGATATTATCGGTATAAATGAAATGCGCGCTAGAATCTGCTCCGCACTTCTGATGCTTTCGGCAAAGGGAAATTTCTCCGCTATCGCGAACCGTAAGGTTCTTCCTCTTTAATGGAGGTAAGATATGAACTTTTTGCTTGGTA
>CAYXAC010000190.1:0-2613 GCA_964463025.1 uncultured Ruminococcus sp. | reverse complement strand
GAACGGCTGGAACCGTGAGCACGTCTGGCCCAAAAGCCTTGGTGGAAATAATGATGACGACTATGGCGGAGGTGCTGATTTACATCATATCCGTCCTTCCGATGCAGGCGTTAACAGCTCAAGAGGCAATAAGAAATACGGAGAAGCAGGAACCGGTGCAAGTGAAAAATACGGAACTAATCCTGCGTTAGGAGTGCTTGGCGGTACTTATAATTCAACCTATTTCGAGCCTAACGATAATGTCAAGGGTGACGTTGCAAGAATCTGCCTTTACGTTTGGGTAAGATGGGGCTCGGATTGGGGTGCAAACAGCGTCACGCAGGTATTCCAGAGCGTTGACCTACTCCTCAAATGGTGCGAAGAAGACCCTGTTGATACCTGGGAAATGGGCAGAAACGAGGTAATTGGCAGTATTCAGGGCAACCGTAACGTATTCATTGACTATCCTGAGTATGCCTGGATGCTTTTTGACAAGGAAGTTCCCGATGATATGATCACTCCCTCGGGCGAGGCGATGAAGCAGTCCACCTGCTCGCATACTAATACCAAGATAGTCGGCTTAGTTGTCGCCACCTGCGGCGCAGACGGATATTCGGGCGATAGCTATTGCGCTGACTGCGACAAGAAGCTCGCGTCGGGTGGTCAGATTCCCGCAACGGCTAATCACACGTATACCGCTTGGGTGATAAACAACGCACAGGGCATTAAGACGCGTAGCTGTACGGGCTGTGATAAAATCGAAACGATAGACATCAATGCCGCTGAATGTGCTCATTCATATACCGTTACGCGCAATAAGCTCTCTGCAACCTGCGGCAAAGCAGGCTATACGGGTGACATCTGTTGTATGAGTTGTGGTGAGATAATCACACCCGGCGAGAAAATTGTAGCCACCGGTAATCACATCTACGGCGAGACGAAGGTAATCACCGAGCCTACGGATATAAAGAAGGGCTTTGGCGAACAGGTCTGCGAGAATTGCAGTGCAACCACCGTTGTGATTATACCTGCTCTTTATGCAGATTCCGAACTAACGGTAGAGGTTCTTATTTCTAACATCGAAACCGACCAGGAAAAGATACTCCTTCTTCTCCTTCTCGGTGTAACGGATAAGGCGTTACTTCAGGAATTAGCAAAATAACAGAAAAGGCAACCGATTTTTGTCGGTTGCCTTTTCTTGTGCAAAAAAGTTAGTTAAATCCACTACCTCTTTTTCATAAAGAGATGGATATTTATCCTGATAGTAATTTTCGTGAATAATCTCGAAGCTCGTATCGGGAGAGCAGAGAATAATGCTACAGCCTCTCTGCGAGCCTACCTTGTCAATATCCGAGTATGCGAAATAGTCGATACTGTAACCGTAGGAAAGTGTGATTCCCTTATAGTCCACAACGAGATTATTGAGGTGGTCGTGACCGTAGAACATAGCCTTCGTTGAGCCAAGCTCAAGCATGGTTTCGAACATTTCCTCGGGATCGTTACTGCAATAAACGTAGGGATCTTCCTCGCCTATCTTACCCTCTATGTAGGTCACGTCATCGGTATTCTGACAATTATTATTCAGATATTCATTGTATGCGGTTCTTACTTCCTCAAGAGGAATGTGTATAAAGAGCAGACTTTGTACGGTGAGGAAGTCCTCGGAATTCGCAGGGCGCTCGCTTTCGGGAAGCGACTCGTAGACTACGCGGTTCTCGGCATTATACTTTTCAACCGTGTTCTTATACCACTCTATCTGGTCAGCGTGAATGTTATCGTATATCCATCTGATTCCAAGAGGATCCTCCCAGGTATAGGAGTTCGTGTCCATCATAATAAGGCTCTTGGTAATGAGTCCCTGCGAGTTCTTAACGTTAATAACGTGGTTGCATTCACCGAATATATCCTCGGGACCTCTACTGAAAAGACAATATTTCAGCGACTCGTCTTCATACATATCCGCAACTGCGGCTCTGTTATAGAAGTTATATACCTCGGAATCGTGGTTACCGAGAGTTACAGTCCAGTAAACACCGAGATTTTCCATCAGTCGCGCGAACATACTGTGCGCATAGCGGTTGTTGAGCGTTCCTGCCCAAGGTACTGCAAAGGAAATATCGCCAGAAATAACGACTAGGTCGGGCTTCTCGGCAGTAATCATAGCGGCAACAGCATTAATAGCCTTCTTGTCCTCGGTGACAGAGAGAATGCCACCGCAAATATGTACGTCGGTGAGGTGCATAATCTTAAATTCCTTATCGGTCATGAAATACGGCACTCCTTCGTCATCGAGCACAGGCTCAAGCTGATTCTCAATTTCTACTTTGGCGAAGCTGTCTATGTACTCGTTCATCGACTGTTCGTTTATTCTGTTTGCAACTGTGAAGCCTGCAAAGATAGCAACCAATGCTATCAAAGAAATAAGCAATACTTTTTTCATAACAAATCTCCATTTCAAAGGATAGGATTATAAAAATATTATAGCACAAGATAAAAGATATTGCAAGAAAAAGAAAAAAACATATAATTTTTCAAAAATGTATTGACAAACTGAAAAATATTTGATATAATAATCTGCGTCACGAGGAAATATCCTTGTGGTAAATGCTGCTATGGCTCAGCTGGTAGAGCACA
>CAYXAC010000189.1:0-2632 GCA_964463025.1 uncultured Ruminococcus sp. | reverse complement strand
GAGCCGCGCTTGGTCGAGGTGATACGCTCCTGGAGCGCGCCCATCTCGGTAGCCAGCGTGGGCTGATAACCAACCGCAGAGGGCATACGGCCAAGAAGGGCCGAAACCTCAGAGCCCGCCTGAGTGAATCTATAAATATTGTCGATAAAGAGAAGCACGTCCTGTCCCTCTTTGTCACGGAAATACTCCGCCATAGTAAGACCGGAGAGCGCAACTCTCATTCTCGCTCCGGGCGGCTCGTTCATCTGACCGTACACAAGCGCGGTCTTTTCAAGAACGCCCGATTCCTTCATTTCATTATAAAGGTCGTTACCCTCACGGGTACGCTCGCCAACGCCGGTGAATACCGAAATACCGCCGTGCTGCTTGGCTACGTTGTTGATAAGCTCCATAATAAGCACAGTCTTACCAACACCCGCACCGCCGAAGAGACCTATCTTACCGCCCTTTGCGTAGGGTGCGATAAGGTCAACGACCTTAATACCCGTCTCGAGAATCTCGGTCGTACCCTCCTGCTCGGAATAAGCAGGGGGATTGCGGTGTATGCACCATTTTTCTGCCGATTGGGGAGCAGGCAGATTGTCGATAGGCTCACCGAGCAGATTGAATATACGTCCCAGCGTTTCCTTACCGACGGGAACTGTGATGCCCGTGCCTGTATAAACTGCATCCATGCCGCGTGACATACCGTCGGTGCCCGACATAGCAATGCATCTTACTACGTCGTCGCCAAGCTGACTCGCAACCTCGCAAACGACGGTTTTGCCCTCGTGCTCAATCTCGATAGCGCCGAGCAGGTCGGGCAGTCGACCGTTCTCGAACTTAATGTCAAGAACAGGTCCTATAATTTGTATAACCTTACCGATGTTTTTGTTCATCTGTTTAGTTCCTTTCGTTATTAGCCTTCTCTGTGGGAGAAGGGGGACCGCCTTAGGCGGTGGATGAGGTGCTTGCACGTTCTGCAATTACAATGCTTCGCTACCGGATACAATTTCGGTGATCTCCTGGGTGATAACCGACTGACGTGCTCTGTTGTAGCGGAGCATTAGGCTGTCTATCATCTCGGAGGCGTTTTTGTTTGCCGCATTCATCGCGGTTCTGCGAGCCGCTGACTCTGATGCGAGCGACTCGCATATTGCCGAGTTAATTACACCGCCGACGTACTTCGGTACGATACTCGCGAGAATCTCCTCGGGGTCGCCTGCGTATATCGGGTCGGGCGAGCTTTTCTTCTCGTCTCTCTGCTCACGGTCAAGCGGAAGCAGCTGTCGATGCTCGGGTATCTGCGATATCATTGACGCAAAGCGCGTGTAAACGAGAACGACTCTGTCGAATTTTCCTGACTCAAAGTCACGGCAAACATCCTCTGCAAGTGCCAGCGAATCACCGACAGACATTTCCGAAACGTAAGGGAAATCCGCCGAGTAAATCGGCATTTTTCTATGCGTGTAGTAGTCAAGCGACTTCTTACCGATGGGCAAAAAACTTGCTTCCTTACCTGCCGAAAGCTGTGCTGCCATACGGAAGATATTTGAGTTATATCCGCCTGCAAGACCTCTGTCACCTGCGATTACAATATATAGAGTTTTGTCGCCTTCCTGCACTCTCGACCATACAGAGTCCTTGACCTCGTGAGCCGATTCAATATCGTCAATAGCCCGAAGAGCTATCTCATAAAAGGGGCGAGAGCTCTCAGCCTTTTCTCTTGCTCTGCGCAATTTCGAGGTGGCAACCAGCTCCATAGCCTTGGTTATCTGCATAGTGCTGCTAACGCTTTTTATGCGCGACTTTATGCCATTCATTGATGCACCGGCCATATTCTGTTTCCCCTTCCTTTCTTAATAAATCTTGATAAATGCAAAGTATTATTTACTTATTAACAAACTTTTCCTTGCAATAGAGGATTGCTTCCTTGAGCCCGGAACTAGCCTCATCGCTCATAACACCTGTGCCACGAATAGAGGCGAGAAGCTCGTCCTTGGTGGCAACGAGGTATTCAAAGAGTTCATCCTCAAATCTGCCGATGTCCTCGGCAGGAATATCCGATAGCATATTGTTGACTACAGCATAGATTATAGCAACCTGAAGTTCTACTGCGATAGGCGAGTTTCTGTCCTGCTTGAGCACCTCAACGATACGCTTACCCTGCTCAAGACGAGCCTTGGTGTCTGCGTCGAGGTCGGAGCCGAACTGCGCAAAGCCTGCAAGCTCTCTGTACTGCGAGTAGAGGAGCTTGAGCGTTCCGGCAACCTTCTTCATCGCCTTAATCTGTGCGTTACCGCCGACTCGCGATACCGAGATACCGGGGTTAACCGCAGGGCGCACGCCCGAGTGGAATAGCTCGGATTCAAGGAATATCTGACCGTCGGTGATAGAAATTACATTAGTGGGAATGTACGCCGAAACGTCACCCGCCTGCGTTTCAATGATAGGCAGAGCCGTCAGCGAGCCGCCACCGTATTCGGGAGCCAGCCTTGCCGCACGTTCAAGAAGTCTTGAGTGCAGGTAGAATACGTCACCGGGATATGCCTCACGGCCCGGAGGACGTCTGATAAGAAGCGCGAGCGCACGGTATGCAACCGCGTGCTTGGAGAGGTCGTCGTACACGATAAGCACGTCGCGGCCCTTGTCC
>CAYXAC010000188.1:0-2662 GCA_964463025.1 uncultured Ruminococcus sp. | reverse complement strand
AGCGCCACCTTGCCAAGGTGGAGGTGGCGGGTTCGAGCCCCGTAATCCGCTCCAATAAAAAGGCAACCCCGAAAAAACGGGGTTGCCTTTTTATTGGAAGGTAGGGGCGAGAAGGGGAACGGTGGTGAATGACAGTCCGGTGGACTGTCAGAGCCGCGACTGACCGAGCGCGCAGTTCGCGCGAGAATCGAGCCCCGTAATTCTCCTGATCGGATAGAGGCGTACACCCTCCCGTCTGTTCGTGTGTCGCCGTCTTTTGCCTCGGTACACTCGGCTCATTCTGCTCCTTGTTTCTGCTCACGTAATTCGCTCCAAAGTTTCTCAAAATAAAAAAGCGTTTTTCGTATATGAAAAACGCTTTTTGTTTATTTTATAATTACGTCTGCTCTTTCATAGAGACATGTGTCTGCCTTAACGGTAAGCTCGATGCCGTCGGCACCGTCAGGGGGATATATTGTCGAGGATAATGCTCTGCCGTCTTCAAAAATTTCCACAGAGAACTCATCCATAACAATAGTTAGAGTTATCTCTTTGTTGCCCGAGAATGGCATACGGCGAACGCCGTTTAGCGAATCCTCGTCCTTTTCGACACCGATTATAGCCTCGCCCGATTTGAAACGGTTAAATACCCATTCGCCACCGTTTAAGGTCAACTCGGTGTAATTTGCGCCGTTTGAACGCATTTTAAGAGCAAGGCTTTCAAGGCCTGTTGCGTTGATAGTTATTACACCTTTTTTAACTCTATCGCTAAAGCTGTCTTTAACCGTAGTTTTAAGCACCTCGGTAGAGTTTACAATGGGCTCTTGGTACAACCTACCGTCTTTAACGGATATCTTTCTCGGTACTGTTAACATACCTGCAAAGCCGTACTTTGCAGACGGTACACTTCTATCCCACATATTATGCCAACCCATGAATATCGGTTTGCCGGCAAAGGTTTGCGGAGCGTACATATCAAAGCCCCAGTCAACTATGTCACGCGAATCTTCTTTGAACAGACCTGTAGAATAGTCGATTTTTCCGGCGCAAAAGCGACAGGTATGTATATTAAGGTGACAACCGTTTTCACTCGGCTGGAACTGCTCGCAATAAAGAAGATATCCAAGCTCTTCGTTGTAGTCGGGACATTCTATCATAGTGCCGGCAGAGTCTTTGCCAAGTAGGTCGCTAACAAATTCCCAGTTAAACAAATCCTTGGATTTATATAACAGAATTCTGCCTCTGCCCTCTATCTTCCTTGCCGCAACAACACACCAGAAGCAGTCGTTATGGAACCAAACCTTTGGGTCACGGAAATCGCAGGGCGCATATCCCGAGGGTAAATCGTTTTCACCAATAACTATACCGTGCTTCTTGAAGGTTATGCCATCGATGCTTTCTGCCAGGCATTGAACCTGACGGATACTGTCACCGCCCTGATTCTCTATAAAACCTGTGTATACAAGCCACAGCTTGCCGCCGTGTACTATTGCACTACCCGAAAAACAGCCGTTCCTGTCACAGTCGTCACCCGGAGTCAGCGCAATAGGAAGATATTCCCAGTTGGTCAAATCGTCGCTGACAACGTGTCCCCAATGCATCGGGCCCCACTTGGTGTCATCTGCGTAATGCTGGAAAAACGCATGGTATTGACCATTATAGTATATCAGTCCATTGGGGTCGTTTATCCAACCCGTTTTCCCCGTTACGTGAAAAGCGGGTTCTTTTGTTTTTGTTATAGTCATATTTAATCTTTCGTTTTTGCGCTTCCCCACTCCTTGTGGGGTGGGGAAGCATTGTTTTAGTTAATTACGCGAATATTTTTCGGGAATTACTGAATTGCTGCAATAAAGCCTTCGGGTGCAAACTCAAGATTTACTCTGAAATCGTCAACTACGAAGCAGCCGTAATTGCCCTGCGAATTATCAACTACTCTGAAGAAGCAATCGGTTTCTTCACCGGTGTACTGATAGTAGTAAGCATACATTTCGGTATTAGCCTTGCCGGGAGCTTCGTTATAGAAGGTTGCGATAACCTCACCGTTTGCCTTGCAAAGCTGAACGTGTACGTCACGAGTACCCGCGCCGCCGAATCTGAAGGATACATAAGAGTTCTGCTTCAAGGTGAAGGTTGCACTGTTAAGCGTACCCATGCTGTTTTCACAGTTGGTGCCGTCGGGCTTACAGAAGGTAAACAGATTATTACCGTCCTTGCGGTCGTCGTTCTTGGTGTACCAGTCTGCATCGTGCTCCGAGCTTTCTACCCAACCAAGTGTGTTCTGAGCGCCTGCTTCGGTGATGTTCTGGCTCCAGCCGTTAAGACCGTTCTCAAAGCTGCCGTTTACCATCTCATACTTAACGTCTATTGCGGTCAATCCTTCGGGAATGCTTGTATAGTAGGTTACAACGTTATCGAAGGATATGCAACCCCAATCGTGATCCGCTCCGTCAACAACCTGAATTCTGACAGTTCTGCCAACGTATTCGGAAAGGTTTGCAACGTACTTCTTAAGAACTGCATCCTCTCTTGCCTGCTGGCGATATCTCGCGAGAATCTCACCTGTGGTAGAATCAATTACCTGAACGTAGCAGGTATCGTTACCGCCGCCGAGCATATAGGTGATATAGCCGTTGCCGCCAAGCTCGAATGCAGAGCTGGTAAGAGTACCCTTGTTGCCTTCTCT
>CAYXAC010000187.1:0-2681 GCA_964463025.1 uncultured Ruminococcus sp. | reverse complement strand
ACAATTGTGCTTTTCTTTCTTCATGTTGTTCAATTTTCAATGATCAAGTGCTCGCAAGATGCGAGCTTATCCATTATATATCAATTTTCTCAAATTGTCAAGTACTTTTTTAATTTTTTTCACGATTTTTGAATTATTGTGCAATTTTTATAGAATAATTTAGAAAAGGGGGGTGGCTTTTTGGCATCAATTCTTGTAAGAACAGTTATTATATACTTTTTATTGACCTTTTCGCTCAGAATTATGGGCAAAAGACAGCTCGGTGAGCTTGACATAATGGAACTTGTATCAACTCTGCTCATCTCCGAGTTGGCATCAATACCTATTGACGATCCCGATATTCCTCTGCTCAACGCTATAATACCGATATTGTTGATTCTCTCGGCAGAGGTTATTCTTTCAACGCTGAAAAACAAATCGGAAAAAATGAAGGAAGCCATCGAGGGTAAACCGATATATATAATATATAAAGGTAGACTTTTACAAGATGCATTGCGTGATAACAGAATCTCGGTCAACGAGCTGCTCTCTGAAATTCGCACGCAAGGAATAGCGGATATTGGCGAGGTAAGTTACGCTATACTCGAGCAAAACGGCTCACTCTCGCTAATCAAAAAAAGCGATGAGGAGCTGGCACACACTATCGTAATTGACGGATGTTCGATAAACGAGCAGTTAAAATTGCTGGGATATGACGAAAGGTGGCTAGAGAAACAGTTGTCGCGCGAAAGGGTGAAGCTCGGCGAGGTATTCCTGATGACTGTGACCGACGGGGGTAAGGTAAATATTATATTAAAGGAAGAAAAACGCTGATGAAGGAGAAAATAACCGCTTTTTGCCTTTTCATACTGGTAATCGGCTTCGTGATTTTTAACACAATAGTGCTTGATAGGCAGATAGACAGACTATGCGATGCGGCAGAAAAGCTGGAAATAAGTGATGAAAATATCGGGCAGAGTGAAAAGGATGCGCGAAAGCTATACGAGGAATTCAGAAAAAAAGAAACATTTATCAGCCTGACAGTAAATCACGACGACCTGACGGATATAGAAGAATGCTTCTCGGAAATGATAGGCTATCTCTCGGTCGGGGATGCAGACGGTGCAAGGGTAACGAAAAACCGCCTCGTTGACTCTCTCGAGCACCTCGGGCGGTTGTCCGGATTTAATATTGATGCGATTATCTGAACTCGCTCATATCAGCACAATACGCACAATTACGCATTATGGAATAGCTCTCGTCGGTGAGATTCTCTGACGAAAGAATGCCGCATTTCTCGCGCAAGACCTTTACGATATACTCAGGATTGAGGAACGACGAGGGGGCTGCGGAAAGCACGCAGGATATGCGAATGCTATCACCGTCAAGCATAGCGTCGGCACTTCTTATGAGAGGACGAATGTCTACGATATTCTCACCGCTTTTCGTCTTCTTTAATATCTCGATTTTATCAGCAGAGAGCACTGCGGTGCACTGCTCGGCAAGCTCGTGTGAAGCGCTCGTGGTATTAACCGTAAGTGTGTATGAAAGCCAGGCGAGGTCGGTAAATTTGGTTTCGGGATAGTATGCCTCTATAACCTGCATCTCGCTCGTCATATTCGCATTAAGGCGGTTCATAGCCTCAGCGGGATCGATGTACTCGTTCAGGCGGATGTCCATAAACTCACATACGCTCTCTGTGCCTATCGAAAGAGGTGCCGCAAATACCATTTTCGGCTTCGGGTTGAAGCCCTCGGTGTACCAAAGCGGAAGCTTCGCGCGAACTATAACCTTGTGCATAGTGCGAACGAGGTCGAGGTGGGAGATGTACTGAAGCTTTCCCGTCTTTCTGAACTTGAAGCGCAGGGTGAGCTTTGTCGTATTTACTTGCACCATCTGTTCTTACCTCCAAGCTTATTTGCTCCGCAGCCACTGCATTTCTCGGCACAGGACGGCGTTGTTTCGCCCTTGTACGCCTTGTCGCGCTCACGGCGCAGGAATGCCTTGGTCACGCCAATATCAATGATATCCCAAGGCAGAACCTCGTCAAGACCGAACCCGCGCGAGGTGTAGAACGCAGGGTCAATGCCGCAGGCAACAAACGCCTCAATCCAAGCGTCATAGTCAAAATACTCGTCCCAGGCATCGAACATTCTGCCCTGCTCGGCAAGATATGCGATAGCAGGTGCGAGTCGACGGTCGCCTCTTGCGAGAACTGCCTCAACGAACGAAACCTTGGCATCGTGATAGGTATACTTGATGCGACGGTCGGTGATACAGGTGCGAAGATGCTCCTGCTTTTTTATAAGCTCGTTAAAGGTATCCTGCTTTTCCCACTGGAAAGGCGTAAAAGGCTTTGGAACGAAGCAGGAAACGCTTATCGTAACACCGAGCCCCTTGGGACGCTCGGGCTTCGGGAGCGCGTAATATGTGTCTACCACTCGCTTTGACAAGGCGGCAATGCCCTCAATGTCCTCAAGCGTTTCGGTAGGAAGTCCGTTCATAAAGTAGAGCTTGACGTTGCTCTTGCCGCCTCTGAAGGCGATGCCGACAGAGCGCATAAGGTCCTCCTCCGAGACGTTCTTGTTGATAACGTCTCGCAGTCTTTGCGCTGGTTATCGATTCGGGAATCGGTATTGCCAAGGCGGATCAGGATAAATTATTTAAGAGTTTTTCACAGGTGGATGCGTCTATTTCCAGAA
>CAYXAC010000186.1:0-2709 GCA_964463025.1 uncultured Ruminococcus sp. | reverse complement strand
TTTTCACGAATTTTGTGAATCGGGAGGAGCTATATTCTTTATAATCAGTCGGCAGGCGAGGAAAATGATGGTGAAAAATATGACTGCTCCACCCGCGGTGCCTGCACGAAGAATAGATAAAGAGTCAAGCCCGAAAGACGAAAGGAGCGAGTATTGTAAATTAAAAACAGACATCAAAGCCGCCGCTAAAGTCATATTTCCGGCTGCAAAATGTAAAGGTTTGTTGTCATTCGACCACTTTAAGACACCGTAAAGCGAGGAAATGAGCGAGTAAACCGTGTAGATAAGAAATCCGATAAGCACTATCCCCGAGTATTCCGCGTGCCTGTCTTGACGAATGGTATAGAGCATCAGAGCAAGGGCAGCAAAGTCAAGAAGCAAAAGAATTACGCCGACGCGCAGGCAGATGCGGTTTATCCTACCTTGGCTCGTCTCTCCCATCTCGGCAAGCCTGCGTGAGCGAATGAGATAAGCGCGAATAATGACGAACAAGGAATGATATACCGTGACGGTTGCCGACCAAACGCTTTTGTAGATTACGGCAGAGGCAAGATTTTCGGCTATATACACGACGTTCATAATAAGCCCGAAGTGAAGCGATATGTCGAGTCGCAGGGCGGGACTTGATATTAAAATTGCGGCAAGGCTTTTGAGCATACCAACTTTTTTCTTCTTAATCATACTATCTATTCTGCCCTCTGCGCTTTTTTTAATGCAGATACTTGACTCGGTAAAAAAATTATTGTATAATAGACGTATTATGCAAGGAGTGGTGATATGGGCGCTGCACTGGAATTTGAAAAAGAAAAGCTGATTATCGGCGTGATATATCATGACAAAGAGGTTCTCGACGCTGCTATGGATATACTTGTCAAGGAGTTTGGCGAGTGGGACCTGGTGAGCGAGGAGTTCTCCTTCTCGGGTGAGTTCTCGACCTACTACGACGACGAGCTTGGCGGTGAAGGACTGCGCAGGATATACAGCTTTGGGGAAACGGTTGCGCCCGACAGACAGGCGTATATAAAGATACGAACGAATGAGATCGAGGCGATGTTCTCCGAAGGCGGCAAGCGCAGGATAAATCTCGACCCCGGCTTTATCAATCACGGCAGGCTTATGCTCGCGACGACGAAGGCGTCAGGCTTCCGCATTCCGCTAAAAGACGGAATATACACAGAGCTTACGCTCTTTTATGCAAGGGGCGGGTGGCACAAATTCCCTTGGTCGTACCGCGACTATCAGTCCGAGAGAGTGCAGAAATTTCTCACCGAGGCAAGAAAAATATATCTAAGGGAAAGGCGAGAAACAAGTAAAAAACAAAGATAATTGCTCAAAAAGCGCAAGTTTTTTGGGACTTTTAGCAAGAAATACA
Organism: uncultured Ruminococcus sp.; assembly: GCA_964463025.1. Classification (GTDB taxonomy): domain Bacteria; phylum Bacillota; class Clostridia; order Oscillospirales; family CAG-272; genus UBA1740. The sequence goes on along the minus strand of CAYXAC010000186.1, from coordinate 1,337 downwards.
AGGCAAAGGTGAACAAAATGAGAGATTACGAGCTTTTAAGAGCAAACGACCCCGAGCTTTACGCTGCGGTTATGGACGAGTGTGCAAGGCAGAGAAACAAGATTGAGCTTATCGCCTCGGAGAACTTCGTTTCCGAAACGGTGATGGAGGCAAACAGCACGGTGCTTACCAACAAGTACGCCGAGGGCTATCCCGCAAAGAGATACTACGGCGGCTGCGAGCACGTTGACGTAGTGGAAACGCTGGCTATCGAGCGCGCAAAGGCGCTTTTCGGTGCAAGCTATGCTAACGTACAGCCGCATTCGGGCGCACAGGCTAATATGGCTGTGTTCTATGCGCTTCTCACCCCCGGTGATACTGTGCTCTCTATGAACCTCGCTCACGGCGGTCACCTGAGTCACGGCTCGCCCGTTAATATGTCGGGCAAGTACTGGAATATAGTTCCCTACGGCGTGTCGGAGTCCGACGGCAGAATTGACTACGACGAGGTTGAGCGCCTCGCGCTTGAATCAAAGCCAAAGCTCATTCTCGCAGGTGCTTCGGCATATCCGAGAGTTATTGATTTCGCTCGATTCAGAGAGATTGCCGACAAGGTGGGCGCTTACTTAATGGTAGATATGGCGCATATTGCAGGACTCGTTGCAGCGGGTGAGCATCCCTCGCCTGTTCCCTACGCGCACGTTACTACTACGACTACTCACAAGACTCTGCGCGGTCCTCGCGGTGGTCTTATTCTTACAAACGACGAGGAGATTGCAAAGGCAATTAACAAGGCTATCTTCCCCGGTACGCAGGGCGGACCTCTTATGCACACTATTGCGGCAAAGGCGGTTTGCTTCGGTGAAGCGCTGAAGCCCGAGTGGAAGACTTACGCAAAGCAGGTCAAGAAGAACTGTGCGATGCTTGCCGACGCGCTCGTTAATCACGGCTTCAAGCTTGTTTCGGGCGGTACGGACAACCACCTGATGCTCGTTGACCTCACGGGAATGAAGATTAACACGGGTAAGGAAGCCGAGCATATGCTCGACGAGGTTGGCATCACCTGCAACAAGAACGCTATTCCCTTCGACACGCAGAAGCCATTCGTTACAAGCGGTCTGCGTCTTGGCACTGCGGCGGTGACGACCAGAGGCTTTGCCGAGGAGGATATGGTCGAGGTTGCAGAGATAATCAGCCTGACTCTTTCCGACTTCGAGAAGAATCAGGGCGAGGCAAGAGCGCGCGTTGCGGCACTTTGCCAGAAGTATCCGCTTTACGAATAATATCAAAAAAGCATCTCCAAATAGGGCAGTGCTCGTAAAACAGTAAAATAGCATTTTTGCGGAAAAGGTATGATT
>CAYXAC010000185.1:0-2740 GCA_964463025.1 uncultured Ruminococcus sp. | reverse complement strand
GGTCTTGAATATCTAGGTGTTAAACTAGATAAGGCGCGCAATACTTTTGGTCATTCTAACGTACCCGTTAAGATCTCGAGCGACGATTCAGAGGTACTTGTCTATATGATACCCACAAACGAGGAGCTCGTTATTGCGAAGGATACCGCAAAAATCGTAAGCAAATCCAAATAATTTATATCCGAGGTGCTTGGGCTTTGTCCGTGCACCTAGTTTTTTATTATTCTTTATAATAACATAAATATTAAAATAAGTCAATAATTAGCGGCAAAATATCGCTAAACTTCGAGTATATTATCGATTTCCTCCAGCTTTTTGGCGAGAAGCAGTTCGTTTTTCTCAAACGACATAGCCCGCGAATAAATATCCTCGAGCCTGAAGTGCATATCCGAAGCAATAGCAAACCAGCGCGTAGCCTCTGTGAGCGCAATATCTCTTATACCTCGCGCACTTTTTATTCGCTCGGAGTCATAATCGGTATATTTGCTGATCAGCTCATCTACGTTAATGCCGTCACCATTTAGAACGAAGGCGGTGTCACAAGAGGGAATGTATATCGCATCGAGATAGTCGGGACTTAGTGCAGTGGGAAATTCTGTGCGCGATATACCGAGAGATGAAAGATGATTCGAAATTTCACTTAGCAGAAGCATAGCGCCAAATTCATCACCCGAAATTCCTATAGTTTTACTCGCAAGATTTTCGAGAGTATTAAGCTTAAATCGCCCCTGCTTACCAAATGAAGAAATCAATCTCGTTTTGATGTTTTTTTCATTATCGTGAATTAAATATTGGCAGAACTCGCAAACTACAGCTTTCGACTCCTTATAATCATAATTTCTCTTAAATACATTCATAATGAAATCCGCAGCCTCACCGGCAATTTTCAGATAAGCATATGCGGTTTTATACGAGGTCGATTTTTCTCTGTTAAGCGCGAGGATATCATCTTTTTTTGCTGATAGCCAACGAGTATCCCAGTTATCTCCGAGATTCATTATCTCGTCTATCGCACCGGGAATTTTGGCATCGGTTTCGTGCGGTGCTGTTCCGTCGATCACGGCAATTCTTTTATCACTTTGCTCGCATATGATTCCGTCGAGCGAGTGGGGGTCTGACGAGCAATATATCTCCTCGATTTTACAGCCTTTATCCCAGAAATGCGCACCTATTTTCTTCATCATACTGCTTTTTCCCGTTCCAGGACCACCCTTGATGACGTAAATTCTATTGAATTTTGCAGGGTTAAAAACGTCTGCAAAATAGCTCTTGAAGCCGTTATAGGTATTGGCGGCGGCAAAGTATTTTTCGTTTTTTATAGCATGGTTTTTTGGCATAATCGATCCTCTCATCAAGCTTTTTAATACATATTATTCTTTTTTTGAAAAACTGTTATTACAAAAATCTTGACTTTATAAATATTTTATTGTATAATAAGATGTTAGATTGGAGAAGTATGCATATGAAAGTAATCGGTCTTACAGGCGGAAGCGGAAGCGGTAAGGGTGTAGTTGGTAAAATACTTCTGGCGCTTAATATTCCAACCATTGATACCGATGCCGTTTACCGCGAAATGACAGAGACAGACAGTCCCTGTCTTCGTGCACTTGCCGATGAATTTGGCAAGGATATTATTACCGAGTCGGGCGCACTTAATCGCGCGGCTCTTGCGGAACTTGTTTTTTCTGGTAAGTATTCTTGCAAAAAGCGCGCACGGTTAAATGAAATATCGCATAAATTTATTCTCGATGAGACCCGCAGACGCTTGAGTATATACCGAGAGCAGGGCTATCAGCTTGCGGTAGTTGACGCGCCGGTGCTTTTTGAATCCGGATTTGACAAGGACTGCGACGTTATACTTTGTGTCACGGCTGACAGAGATGTACGAATTGCAAGAATCGTTGCGCGTGACTGTATAAGCGAAAAGATGGCAGAGATGCGAATTGATTCGCAAATGCTGGACGATGAGCTTGAGGGGCGCTCCGACTATGTAATAGTGAACAATGGCGACCTTCTGTCGCTTGCTGCCGCTGTGCAGGACACGGTCAGGCAAATTAAAATGAATAATAATTGAAAGGTGAAAATAAAATGAGCGAAAAGACTATTGGACAGGAAATGCTCGATAAGCTTTCCTATAAGAGAAGAAACGTATACGAGGAGGCAACTCCCGAGAAGATCAAGGCGATCTACGACTATTCCGAGGGCTACAAGAAGTTCCTCGATGTGGCAAAGACCGAGCGTGAGGCAACCGATGCGGCTATCGCGCTTGCCAAAGCAAATGGGTTCACAGAGTATAAGCTTGGCGATAAAATTTCGGTAGGTGATAAGAGATATCTCAACCATCACGGCAGAAGCATTATCGCCTTCAAGGTTGGCGAGAAGGATATCGAGCGCGAGGGAATCAAGATTCTTGCGGCTCACATTGACTCTCCTAGACTTGATCTCAAACAGGTTCCTATGTACGAGGATTCGGGCATGGGCTTCCTCAAGACTCATTACTACGGCGGTGTTAAGAAGTATCAGTGGACAGCAATTCCTCTTGCGCTTCACGGTGTTATGGTTAAGGCAGACGGTGAGGTTGTCAACGTTTGCATAGGCGAGGACGACAGCGACCCCGTGTTCTATATTAACGATCTTCTTCCTCACCTTGGACAGAAGCAGTCGCAGGAGCCTCTCGGCAGCGCTATAAGCGGCGAAACGCTTAACATACTTATAGGCGGTCTTCCTTACGATGATAAGG
>CAYXAC010000184.1:0-2741 GCA_964463025.1 uncultured Ruminococcus sp. | reverse complement strand
CGAACACATTAGCGGCGGCAGGAAGCAGGTGAGCGTTTACGCTGACTAATATATCTTTGGGGCGACCTGTGGCTTTTACGGGTCGCCCCTAGATATGATATAATAATATAGTAGAATTTTTTGAAGAGAGGTAAGTATACAATGGCAATTCTCGTTACCGGCGGCACAGGATATATCGGATCGCATACCTCGGTTGAGCTTCTTCTTGCGGGAGAGGAGATTATTATCGTTGATAATCTTTCCAATAGCAAGATGTGCGTTCTTGATCGAATTCAAAAGATCACAGGCAAGCGCCCGACCTTTATAAAGTGTGACCTCCTTGATAAGGAGGCTCTTGACAAGGTCTTTGTCGATCACCCCGAAATAGACTCTGTTATTCACTTTGCAGGTCTTAAGGCTGTAGGCGAGTCGGTTTCGGTTCCGCTTCGCTATTATCACAATAATCTTACGGGTACTATAAATCTTCTTGACTGTATGCTTGAGCACAAGGTTTACAGAATCGTGTTCAGCTCGTCGGCTACCGTTTACGGTGTACCGAAGACTGTACCTATCAGAGAGGATTTTCCGCTTTCGACCACAAATCCTTACGGAGAAACGAAGCTTATGATAGAGCGCATTCTCAAGGATACCGCTACTGCGAACCCCGAGATGTCGGTTTGCGTGCTTCGTTACTTCAATCCCATAGGTGCGCACGAGTCAGGACTTATCGGCGAGGACCCCAGAGGTATACCAAATAATCTTCTTCCTTATATAACTAAGGTTGCCATCGGAAAGCTGCCGCATCTCAACGTATTCGGTGACGATTACGCGACTCACGACGGCACCGGTGTGCGTGACTATATCCATGTTGTTGATCTCTCTCTTGCGCATCTTAAGGCACTTCTGTATACCAAGGGAATGCAGGGCATCGACTACATCAACGTCGGTACGGGAAACGGCTACTCGGTACTTGACATTGTTAAGGCATTCAGCACCGCCTGGGGCTCGCCTATCGAGTATAAGATTACGGCGCGTCGCCCCGGTGATATTGCCGAGTGCTATGCAGATCCTGCGAAGGCGAAATTGGTTCTCTGCTGGCAGGCAGAGCGCGACCTTATGCGCATGTGTGAGGATAGCGCGAGATGGCAGAGAATGAATCCCGACGGTTATCCCGATGACTAATAAGTGAGAAAAAGAGGCCTATCCGGGCGGATGGTCTCTTTTCTGCTGAAAAGGAGAAAACAATGAAGCTTTGTGAAAAGAAATTTTTCCTACTCGATATGGACGGAACGATATATCTTGATAACGACCTCTTTGACGGTACGATAGATTTTCTCGCCGAGGTAAAGGCTAAGGGCGGCAGATATTTGTTCGTTACAAACAACTCATCAAAGAGCACGGATGCCTACGTCAAGAAGCTATCCGGCATCGGAATTCCTACGAATGAGGAAGATTTTCTCACCTCTACGGATGCCACAATTCTTTATTTACAGGAGAAATTCCAGGGCAGAAAGTTCTATTCCTTTGGAACAGCGTCATTTACCTCGCAACTTCGCGCTGCAGGGATTGACGTTGTGACGGAGCTTTCCGATGACGTTGACGCTCTTGTAATGGGCAACGATAACGAGCTTAATTTTAAGAAGCTCGAGGACGCTTGCAAGCTTTTGCTTCGTGATATTCCGTATATCGCGACCAATCCCGACTGGGTTTGTCCCACCGCTTTCGGCTACGTGCCCGACTGCGGCTCTGTAGCGGAGATGCTCTGGCGTGCGACGGGCAAGCGCCCACACTTTATCGGCAAGCCTCGCCCCGAGATGCTCACTCTTGCTATGAAGAAATTCGGTTATACTCCCGAGGAGAGCGTTATGGTAGGTGACAGAGTCTATACTGATATTGCCTCGGGCTACAATGCGGGCGTTGACACCGTTTTCGTCCTTTCGGGCGAGGGAACGATGGCTGATGCAGAGAATACCGACACAAAGCCTACCCATATACTCAAAAACGTACGCGAGCTTTACGAAAAAATAAAGGAAAATTAAAATGATAACAGTAAACAATCTATCCTTCCAGTTTGGCGGTCAGCTTCTTTTCAAGGACGTTGACCTCAAGTTCACTCCCGGCAACTGCTACGGCATTATCGGTGCGAACGGAGCAGGTAAGTCGACCTTCCTGCGTATCCTCTGTGGCGAGCTTGAGCCCACCAAGGGCGAAGTATCAATACCCTCAACGGTCAGAATGTCGGTTCTCAAGCAGGACCACTTTGCATACGAGGGATACAGCGTGCTTGACACTGTCATAATGGGCAATAAGCGCCTTTATGATATAATGAAGGAAAAAGACGAGATATACGCAAAGGAGGACTTCACCGATGAGGACGGAATGCGCGCATCCGAGCTTGAGGGTGAGTTTGCCGAGCTTGGCGGTTGGGAGGCAGAATCCGACGCTTCAAAGCTTATTCAGGGACTTGGTCTAACCGATTCCTATCTCTATATGCAGATGTCCGAGCTCAAGGAGAGCGAGAAGGTCAAGGTGCTGCTTGCGCAGGCGCTTTTCGGTAACCCTGATTTAATGCTACTCGACGAGCCGACCAACGGTCTTGACATTGACGCTGTAATGTGGCTTGAGGAATTCCTTGCTGATTACTTCGGCACCGTGCTCGTCGTTTCGCACGACCGTCATTTCCTCAACGATGTTTGTACCAATATCGTCGATATCGACTACAACGGCATTAAGATGTACGTAGGTAACTACGAGTTATGGTA
>CAYXAC010000183.1:0-2751 GCA_964463025.1 uncultured Ruminococcus sp. | reverse complement strand
ATCTTTTCATCGACCCTGCCAATAGGGCGGCTAGAGCGCATCTTATTGACTTCTACGATGAGCTTCTGACAAAGCTACCTGCGATACAGGGACTCAACCTTGACTATATCCGTTATCCCATCTCCATCTTCGATGAGGATACCGATACGGGATATACCCCCGTCTGTATGACGGAGTTCGCCGCAAGATACGGTCTTATGCTTGACTCCGAGAATATGCGCGAGGACCTCAACAGACAGATTAAGGACAAGGGTCTAGTTGACGAGTGGACTGCGCATCGCGCAGAGTACATTACATCATTCGTCAGGGAAGTAAACGAGATGCTTCGTGCAAAGCACGCGGGCAAGCTGGTTTCCACAGCGGTATTCCCCGAGATAGACCAGACTTACGTGAAGAAGAAGCAAAACATCAGAGCATGGCTCGACGGCGGCTACGTTGATATGGTGACGCCTATGGTTTATTCCTACGAGGCAGAGCAGGTGTTCGAGTCTGTGAAGAATCTCAAGTCTATGTGCGGTGACATTCGTTGCTACACCGGTCTTTATACGACCTACCACAAGCAGTCGGTAGCCGAGCTCTCTGAGCATATAGCTGCCAGCCGCAGGGCAGGAGCAGACGGCTTCGTGCTGTTTGATTCGGCAAAAACGTTCTTCGAGAACACCGAGGACTACGGTGCACATCTCTGCCGTAGCTATGGCGATGATTCCTATGCTGAATGATGCATAATGTAAAGTTAAATTGGCAAAAAACGAGAAAATATTAAGATATTGCATAAAACCGGAGGAGGTAACATGAAAAAAAGATTAACCCAAATTTTCGTATGTCTTTTGGTTCTTTCGCTCTCGCTTATCATCGGTATTGCCGTTTCGGCAGACGTTGAGGGTGCGTACACGCGTGATATTACGGTAAGAGATATCAGCGTGACCGTGGGTGACAAAACCATAAACTACGTTTATTCCGACCCCGCAGATTATTGGGAGGTTGCGACCTCGGGCTCGCTGACCGACTACGAGATTCGCTATGACACAGTGGGTGCAGGCGACTCGGTTATTTATACCGCGTGGTATCCCAAGACTACTACCGGCCGTGTGGGTAGCTTCGTTGAGTACGTTTGCGAGCTTGAGGGCGGTAATTATATAGTAAAGGAAATCAACGATAGCGGCGACGGCACTACATATATTCCCGTAGGCGGCTTCGTTCTCTCGCTCTCGGAGGATAAGGGCGCAGGCTTTGCCAAGGTTGGCGACGTTGTTACTCTCGGCGGCAGCAAGCTTTCTATTCCTACCAAGGCAGTAGAGTCCGACAAGGGCACGAGAATCGTAGTTGACGCAACCAACTCTAACCGTTCGATGCCTATGGTAGTTTACTACGACTATCAGTACGGTGCAAAGACGGGTACCAATGTTTACGGTACAGAGGTTGTTTGCCAGTTCGATTTCGAGAAGAACACCTTCATTGTCAAGGGCTTCAGAGGCTTCCTTGAGGGCGACGATTCGGGCGCAGAAATTCCCGACAACGGCTTCGTTCTCAGTGCTTACGGTCCCGGTTACCGTCAGCTTCTTGCGAAGAACGTGCTCTTCGGTATTGGTGACGAGGTAAAGATGGTCGGCTTCGACTTTATCCGCTTTGGCGGAACAGTCTGGGGCGAGTACGATCTCATCAATCCCACCAAGGAAACCAATCCCACCGCCTTTGAGACCGCAACAGAGGAATTCCCTGCGTTCAGAGGCACCGACCAAACTATCATTTATAAATACGGCTGGAGCTACAAGGGCTCGGTAGGCACGGGTACTAACGTTTACGGCTACGAGGCGGCTGTTGATGCAAACGGCGTTGTCGTTGAGCTTGGCGTAAACGTATCGGCCATCCCCGAGGGCGGCTACGTAATCTCGGGACACGGCAAGGGCCGTGACTTCGTTCGCGGCAATATCGTGCTTGGCGCGACGGTATTTCTCGACGAGACGACCAATCGCTACTCGGTATCCACCACTCTCAACAGCTATTACGAGAACCTCGTTACCAGCGTCGAGTCGGTTGTGAGCGCGGCTGAAACGAGAATCAAGCAGCTCTACGACGTTGACAAGGAAGCGCTCGAGGGCTACATTGCGGAGGTCAAGACAGAACTTGAGGCACTCAGAATCGTTAAGGAAGGTATAGAGAGTACGCTCGAAGGCGCAAATCTTTCTGACAACGAGCGTCTGACTCTGCTTATGCAGTACAACGACAGCCAGCTCGTTATCGAGAAGCTCCGTCAGCAGATTATCGTTTCCTCGGCAGAGAGCAGGGCGCTCTCGGCACGTGCAGTATGGCACAGACCTATCGAGAAGAATTACAGCGAGATTGAAGCTAATGTCAAGATGTACAAGGAAATTGGCATCAACCTCATCTTCGTCGAAACTCTTTACAACGGATATTCCACCTTCAAGAGCGACGTTGCGGAATTCCCCTACCGTCCTCTCGTTGCAGATTCCTCCTCTCCTACTTATTCTTATAATAAGGACGCAAGCACTGCGTACAACGATTATCTTTCGGCATTCGTTGGCTGCTGTCTTGATTATGGCATTGAGGTGCACGCTTGGGTAGAGAACTTCTACGTCGGTACCGAGAAGAATGCCAAGGTGCTTACCATGCACCCCGATTGGATAATGTATAACGACGACAACACCATTGTTCAGCGTAACGAGGGTGGTCAGTACATATTCATCGATCCCGCGAATAAGGAGGTTCAGGACACCCTTATCGCTTACTACA
>CAYXAC010000182.1:0-2782 GCA_964463025.1 uncultured Ruminococcus sp. | reverse complement strand
GAGGTTGACTATATGTTCGTTGATATGCCCCCCGGTACGGGCGACGTTCCACTTACCGTTTTCCAGAGCCTGCCGCTTGACGGTATCGTTATCGTCAGCAGTCCGCAGGAGCTTGTTTCCATGATAGTTGAAAAGGCTGTTAATATGGCGGCGCTTATGGACGTCAAGGTGCTTGGACTTGTGGAGAACTACAGCTACATCCTTTGTCCCGACTGCGGCAAGGTTATAAGGCCTTATGGCGAGAGCCATATTGAAGAGCTTGCAAAGACCCATCACACCGAGGTTCTTTCGCAGCTTCCCATTGATCCCAGCCTTGCATCGCTTTGCGATAAGGGCGTTATCGAGCTCTTCGAGGGTGATTACCTTGTGAGAGCAGCCGATACTATCGAGAAAATTCTCGGCTAACTGAAAATTATATCCTCGCGTAAGATTTTGCGCGAGGATATTTTTATACAAAAATATTTTCCTATTACATTTTGTGACAAGTTATTTAACTCGCAATGTGATAGAATACCGACAGTACCGTACGGAGGGAACAAAATGACACTCTACGTCGATGTATATTTTCTCATAAATTTCACGGTAGATATACTGTCACTTTATTTTTCTGCCATCTTTTCAAAGGTCCCAACAAGCTCAAGACGTCTTATAATTTCAGCTATTTTCGGAGCGCTTTCTGCCGTCGGGATAGTTTTTTTGCCCGAGATAGCACTATTAAAGCTCATTTCATCGGGAATTTCGCTCGTTATTATAGGATACATAGCAACAAAGTCGGTTAAAATAAAAAGGAAGATAAAGTTTATTTTTGCATTTTTGATCTTCGAGGCGCTTTTTGGCGGACTCGTATCATTTCTTTGGGGACTGCTTGACGGTAGCCTCGCGCCTTTGTTCGCAGGTATAGAGGGCGGTGCGGTTAACAGTAAAATGCTTTTCTTCTCAATAATAGTTCTTTTATCCATAGGAGTATTTAAGATGATTCTTTCCTTCTTTTCTAATATTCAAAGTGAGAGTAGCGTACAGATAGAGATTTCATTTCTAGATAAGCGCACAACGCTCGAGGCATTTGTTGATAGCGGAAATCTCGCCGTTGATCCAATGGATATGGCTCCTATTATGTTTATCAAGAAGGATACCGCAACAAAGATTTTGCCCGAGAGCATAATCAACCTTACCGATCCCGATAAAATTGATAAAAATGCCAGGAAACGTATCAGGTTAATACCTGTTTCACGAGGTGGATCAACGCACGTGCTGACCGGAGTTAAGCCAGATAGCGTCAGGGTAGTATCAGAAAGCAAAAGCGAGGAAATCAGTGTTACGCTTGCTATTGATAAGGAAGGGGGAACTTTCGGCGGATTTGAGGTTTTGATGCCTGCCGCCGCGCTTGATAATGTGGTTTTATAGATTTTGGCGCGCCCTGCAAAATAAATTTAAGCGTCTATTTTTCACAAGAAAAAATAATGTATATTATATAAATGGAAGTCAAACGTTACCACCCCCTCTTTCGCAGGAAGAGGAGGACGAGATGATAAAGCACATCTCCTCGGCTGATGCACGCGACGTTTTGATAGAACACAACTTGCGGCTTGTTGCCTACATAGCAAAGCGTTTTGAGAATACTGGAGCAAATATCGAGGAGTTAATATCCATAGGTACGGTAGGGTTAATGAAAGCTGTTTCCACCTTCAATTCAGAGAAAAATATCAAGCTTGCGACCTATGCCTCTCGCTGCATTGAAAATGAAATCCTGATGTTCATCAGAAAAACCTCATCGCAGAAGCGCGAGGTATCCATCGATGAACCGTTAAGCGTTGACTGGGACGGAAACGAGCTTTTACTGTCCGATATTCTGGGCAGCGACTCCGACGTAGTCTTTAAGGATATGGAGGAGGATGAGGAGAGGAGAATGGTCAGATCAGCCGTTCTTGATCTCAACGAAAGGGAACGGATGATAGTAGAGTTACGGTACGGACTTGGAAACGGTCGCGAGCTTACACAAAAGGAGGTCGCTGACGCGTTAGGCATTAGTCAAAGCTATATTTCACGCCTCGAAAAAAAGATAATGAGCCGCCTTCGCAAAAAAATTGAAGAAAAGATATAATTTTTTTAAAAAAAGTATTGCAAAACCAAAATTTATGTGTTATAATATAGCGTATTAAAATGACTATAACGCAAAAGAGGTGTTAAAATGAAGGCAGGATTACATCCCGAATACAAAGAAGCTACCATCAAGTGTGCTTGTGGCGCAAGCGTTGTTACTCATTCCGTTAAGGGTGATATGAACGTTGAAATTTGCTCCAAGTGCCACCCCTTCTATACCGGTAAGCAGAAATTCGTTGATGCCGGTGGACGTCTTGATAAGTTCAAGAAGCGTCTTGCAATGGTTAACAACAAGTAATCATTGGTATCATAAAAGAGCGTTGGATATTTGTTGTCCCTCGCTCTTTTTGTTTCTTAAAAGGAAGTTTGTATGAAAGAATCTCTAATTGTTAAAAGCCAGGCTATTATTGTCGGCATAGCCGAGCGCGGTTCTGATTTGCCCGAGTGCGAGCGCTCGCTTGACGAGCTTGAGCGGCTTCTTGATACCGCAGGCGGGGAAGTGTTCGCAAGAGTAATGCAGATAAAGGACTCTTTTGATCCGCGTACCTGCATCGGTAGCGGTAAGGTTGCCGAAATATCCGAGCTATGCCGTGATAGCGGTGTAGAGCTTGTAATTTTTGACTTTGAGTTGACACCGGCTCAGATAAGAAATCTTGAGGGCGATATCGGCGGCGGTGTTCGC
>CAYXAC010000181.1:0-2822 GCA_964463025.1 uncultured Ruminococcus sp. | reverse complement strand
CTAATTTGATATTTTTCATTCTATAATATTAGTATGGAAATAGGACTGATAGTACGGGAGGCGCGAAGATGGATAAACTTACTATGGGTGATAGAATAAAAGAAGCTCGCAAGAATCAAAAGCTAACTCAAGAACAATTGGCGGAGCGTTTAGATATAAGCGTTGAATTTATCGGACAAATAGAACGCGGACTTAAATTACCGAGTATGCAGGTGTTCATCAAGCTTATAGAAACCTTGAATGTATCTGCCGATTATCTTCTGCGCGACTCTGTTTCAACAGGAGAGCTTTTTGGAGAAAACGCAATAGGTCGTAAGATTGAAAAACTAAAACCCAAGCAACGAATCGCATTGGAAGCTCTCATAGACACATATATACAATATCTTGATTAAACCGGAAGAACCTTGAAAAAGGTTCTTCTTTTTTCATTCGTCTGCATACTTCGAGTTGTTTCGACAAAGAAAATGTGATATAATGTACTCACAGTACGGATAACGAACTAAAAACAAAAAAAGAAACGAGGACATTTTCGATGAAAATCAAAATTTGCAGACAAATTGATAAACTTGGTAGATTAGTAATACCTGCTGATTTGCGTAGGCAATATGGATTAAAACTTGGAGACAAAGTATGGTTTACCGCATATGATAACGGTATCCTTATTCATTCAGAGGATTACGTTTACAACAATGATGACAACAACGAAAAATGAGATAGGTTATCAACAAATTAAAGGTAGAGGTACCAATAAAACACCTCTACCTTTTTCGTTCATTTTTACCTGAATGAAGCTACTTTTTGCTTTAATAATTATATTGCTTCCTCTTTGCGACGAGGAATGACGCGGTGACCGCGAAGGAAAGTGCCTCGGCTGCGATTATCGAGAACCATACGCCGTCAAGCGGTACGCTAAAGAGCATTGGCAGCAGGATAACCGTCGAGGTCTGGAATACGAGCGTTCGCAGGAATGAAATTATCGCTGAAACTGCGCCGTTGTTGAGCGCTGTGAAGAACGACGAGCCGAAGATGTTGAAGCCTGCAAAAAGATATGAGAATGCGTAGATAATAAATCCCCTGAGCGTCATCAGGTAAAGCTCCTCGTCGTAACCAACGAACAGCTTGCAAAGCGGAACGGATAAAAGCACCGCAACGAAAAGCATCGCTGTGCCTACTGAAAGCATAAGATTTATGCTCTTCTTGCGCAGACTTTTCAGCTCGTCTGTATTACCCGCGCCGTAGTGGTAGCTGACGATAGGCGCAGCGCCTATCACAAAGCCGATGAATATCGCCACGAACACGAACGAAACGTACATAATCGAGCCGTATGCGGCAAGACCGTTCTCGCCCGCAAAGCGCATGAGCTGGTAGTTATAGAGAATCGTAACCACCGATGCCGAAATATTGCTCATAAGCTCCGACGAGCCGTTGAAGCAGGTCTGAAGCAGAACGCGCCAATACGCGCGAGTTTTGCAAAATCTCAGGATTGAAGCATTCTCGCTCGCAAAGTATATCACGGGAACAATTCCGCCGACAAACTGACTGATAGCTGTTGCCGCAGCGGCACCGACAAGCCCCCAATTAAAGACTATGATAAAAAGCGCGTCAAGCACCATATTCGTGACGCCTGCCGCAACCGTGACGGCAAGACCGAGCTTAGGTCTCTCAGCGGTGACGAAGAAGTTCTGGAAGCTGTTCTGCAGCATAAAGAACGGCAGCGCCAAAAGCACTATGCGTGCATAAGTTACAGCGTTCTCGAGCATCTCGCCCTCTGCGCCAAGGAGTATAGCAACAGGTCTTGCAAACGATATTCCAAGCACTGCGAGAATCACACCGGTTACCGCAGTTGCGATTATAATAAAGGTGAAATATTCCCTCGCGCGTTTTTTCTCACCAAGGCCGAAGGTCTTTGCAACTATCGCCGTGCCTCCCGTACCGAGCATAAAGCCGAAGCCACCGAGTATCATTATAAGAGGATAGACGAGGTTTATCGCCGCGAAGGGCGTTTTGCCAACGAAGTTGGAAACGAAAAGTCCGTCAATGACGCCGTAAATAGAGGTAAATATCATCATTACAACCGACGGAATTACAAAGCGAATAAGTCGCCCGTAACTGAAATGGTCGGAAAGCTGTATTGGCTGCTTTTTCATCGTCTTCTCCTCTCTTTTTGCTTTATTGCCCGACTATTTTAACACATATATTTTGTATTGTCAACGGCTTGCTGAAATATTTACTAAAAGAGGGGAAAAAGATTGTTAATTTTTGTGTATTTTTAGCCTTGACTTTCGCCACCTCAAGTGCTAAAATATTTAACTGTTAATAAATGTGTAAATGTGAAAGAAGAAATAACAATGCAAGCGCTTCTGTGTTTATCAATCTCTCTTATCGCGGGACTTCTGCTCTCGCGTCTTGCAAAGCTCTTGAAGCTCCCTGCCGTAACGGCATATCTCGTTGCGGGTATTCTCGTCGGACCGTATCTGCTCGGCTCGCTCGGCATTGGCGGTATCGGTTTCGTCAGTATGAGCGATGTAAAATCATACTCTATTATCTCCGACGTGGCGCTCGGCTTTATTGCCTTTTCGATAGGCAATGAGTTCCGCCTCTCACAGCTCAAAAAGATAGGCCGCCAGGCTACTATCATAGGAATTCTTCAAGCGGTTATTACTACTATCGTGGTTGACGCAGCCCTCATGCTTCTTCACCTTGCTATGCCCGAGGTTCTCCCTCTCGAAGCAGCAATAGTTCTTGGCGCTATCGCCTCGGCTACCGCACCTGCGGCTACGCTTATGGTTGTTAAGCAGTATAAGGCAAAAGGTCCCGTCACC
>CAYXAC010000180.1:0-2848 GCA_964463025.1 uncultured Ruminococcus sp. | reverse complement strand
GCCATATCACACCTCGCAAAGCTTTTTATACTTCTATTATACAAAATTTTTAACTTTATAAGTGGATAAACTGTAAACATTTTTGCGAAAAGGGAAATTGTAATAACTTTTTTTCTGTATTCATACAGTTAATATAGATTAATGGAGGATATTTATGAAAATACGTGTTATCAATTTAGGAAAGCATCGTCACTCTTTGCTGGCGATAAGTATATTACTCGTGTTTACAGCTCTTGCGTTTGCTTCGGCGAGCGTTGTCACGAGTATATTTGGCGATGATTTATTTATAGAAGCAGCTGATGCGGTGCCGTATGAGAAAATTATCATTTTGGACGCAGGTCACGGCGGTGAGGACAGCGGTGCGGTGGGTACGAATGGCAGGCTTGAAAAGGATTTGAATCTTGAAATGGTGCTTGAAATGGGGAGCTATTTTGAAGAACAAGGCTACGTTGTCGTATATACTAGAACCGACGATAGACTCCTTTATACCGAGGCGGAGAATATCAAGGGAATACGCAAAATATCCGACCTTAAAAACAGATGCAAGGTTGCGGCAAATTATCCTCAGTCTATATTTGTAAGCATACATATGAATTCCTTTGGAAGCGAGAAATATTCGGGTCTCCAGGTTTATTATAAGCCTGAGGATAATAATAGCCGTATACTCGCCGACTCTATACAGCAAAGGGTAAAGAACGACGTTCAGCCAGCCAATAATCGCAAAATAAAGTCTGGTAACGATATGTACGTTCTTGAAAATCTCGAAAATACCTCGGTACTAATTGAATGCGGCTTTTTGACAAATCGTGAGGAGTGTGAAAAACTTTCTGAAAAAGAATATCAAAAACAATTGAGTTTTTCGATAGTTTGTGCTATTATAGAATATATAGAAGATTAAATTCGTGATAAGGAATGTAAAAAAAATGAAGGGACCAAAAACAATTTTCGTCTGCCGAGAATGTGGCACGACCAGTCCCAAATGGCTTGGTAAGTGCCCGGATTGCGCCTCATGGAATTCTTTTGATGAGGAGATAATAAGAGAAAAAGAGCAGAATGCGATCTTAAATCGAGGCAGAAATCCAAATAGAGTTAGCAAAGCAGAAAAATTCTCTGAACTTGAGCTTCCTACCTATATGCGCACGCTTACGGGAATGAGCGAGCTCGACAGAGTGCTTGGAGGCGGTCTTGTTGATAGCTCGGCGGTACTCCTTTCGGGTGAGCCGGGAATTGGAAAATCAACATTGTTGCTTCAGATTTGCTCCGAGCTTGGTAAGACCCGCAAGGTGCTATACGTTTCGGGCGAGGAATCCAAAGGCCAACTCAAAATGCGAGCCGAAAGACTGGGTATCGAAGGAACGTCTATATATTTGCTTACCGAAACAGATACTGATGCCATTCTTGACGAGTGCGAGGTATTGCGCCCCGATGTCATTATAATCGACTCTGTGCAAACTCTTTCCAGTATGCGCTTTACATCTGCGCCCGGAAGCATTACGCAGGTAAGGGAAGGCGCTATGTCCTTTATCAATTACGGCAAAAGTGCAGGCGCAGCGGTATTTCTCGTTGGTCACGTAAATAAAGAGGGCGGCATTTCGGGTCCCAAAATACTTGAGCATATGGTTGATGCGGTGCTTTACTTTGAGGGAGAGAGAACAAATTCCTACCGTATAATCAGAGCTATTAAGAACCGTTTTGGCTCAACGAATGAGATAGGCGTTTTCGAGATGGGCGACAGAGGACTTGTTGAGATACCGAATCCGAGCGAGGTGGTTATTGCCGAACGCCCCAAGAATACAAGCGGTTCTTGTGCCGGATGCGTAATGCAGGGAACAAGACCTATTATCTCTGAAATACAGTCGCTTGTTACCAAGAGCGTTTATGCTACGGGCAAGAGAGCCTCTGATGGCTTTGATTACAACCGAATGTGTCTGCTTATCGCCGTGCTTGAAAAGCGTATGGGGCTCAAATTTTATGAGAATGACGTATATCTTAACGTTGCGGGCGGCATGCAGTTAAACGAGCCCAGCGCCGATTTGTCTATTGCGATGTCGCTTATAAGCGGCATAACCGACAAGGTAATTCCCGACGAGCTTATTGCATTTGGCGAGATAGGACTTTCGGGTGAGGTGCGCGCGGTTTCTCACATAGATTATAGAGTAAAAGAGGCGGTAAGACTAGGATTTACCAAGATTGTTTTGCCTAAAAAGAACCTCTCGGCAAGCCTTAAGGTTCCAGAGGACGTTGAGCTCGTAGGTGTCAGTAATATATATCAAGTTCTTGTTCATATGGTTCCAAAAAAACAGAATAAGACTTAAATTATTAAACAAAACGGCGTTTTTGTTGCTAATGCACAAAAAGTTGCCGTTTTTTTCTACATTCGGTAGCGAAATAGTTGGAAGTAAAATCTTGAAAAATTTTATAAAATATAGTATAATAGGAACAAGATGTTTCGCGGCATCCCCGCATTACAGCAAATAAAACACAAGGAGACACCTCTCATGGAAAAGGTTTACACAAAAAGTATCAGAAACGTAGCATTGCTCGGTCATAGCGGAGGAGGTAAGACTTCGCTCGCAGAGTCTATGCTTTATATTTCAAGACTCACCGATCGTCTTGGCAACGTAGCAGACGGAAATACTATCTGCGACTACGATCCCGAGGAGATTAAGAGAGGTTACTCGATTTCTGCAGCTTCCGCTCCGCTTCTTTGGAACGGCGCGAAGATAAATATTCTTGACACACCAGGTTTCTTCGATTTCGAGGGCGAGGCAAGACAGTGCGTAAGAGCAGCCGATGCTGCTATCATCGTTGTTGACGGCAAGGCAGGTATCGAGGTTGGAACCGAGCT
>CAYXAC010000179.1:0-2867 GCA_964463025.1 uncultured Ruminococcus sp. | reverse complement strand
GAGGCGCAGGTCTTGGCGGCGGTCACGACGAAAGAGAGCAGACGCTTAACCAGCTTCTCGTTGAAATGGACGGCTTCGGCACGAACTCCGGAGTTATCGTTATGGCGGCTACCAACCGTCCCGATATTCTTGACCCCGCACTTCTTCGTCCCGGACGATTTGACAGACGCGTTACCGTTAATTATCCCGATATCAAGGGCAGAGAAGAAATACTCAAGGTTCACTGCCGTAATAAGCCGCTTGAGGAAACGGTAAATCTAAAAAAGATTGCACAGACTACTATCGGCTTCACTGGTGCAGAACTCGCTAACCTTATGAACGAGGCGGCACTGCGCGCAGCGAAGAAGAATAAGGCGCTTATCGGTATGGTAGATATCGAGGAGTCCTATATGAAGTTGATTCTTGGTCCTCAGAAAAAGACCAAGGTACGCACTGAGGCTGATAATAAGCTTTGCGCTTATCACGAAGCAGGTCATGCGGTTGCTTCCTATTTCTGTGAGTATACCGATCCCGTCAAGCATATTACTATTATTCCAGCGGGCAATGCAGGCGGAGTTACCGTCAGCGTGCCTACAGAGGACAGAATGGGTATGTCCAAGAAAGAGATGCTTGATATTATAGTTCGCGCGCTCGGCGGCAGAGTTGCCGAGGAGATTATTCTGGACGATATTTCCACGGGTGCATCGAGCGACATCCAGCAGGCTACGAGAATAGCTCGTAATATGGTTACAAGATACGGTATGAGCGATAAACTCGGTACGGTGCTTTACGGCTCGGAGCATTCGGGAGATGAGGTGTTCCTTGGCAGAGACTTCTCTTCGGGAAAGACCTATTCCGAAAAAACCGCATCGGATATCGATGACGAAATTCGCACAATAATCAGCGATTCTTATGCAAGGTGCAAACAGATTCTTATCACTAATATAGATAAGCTTCATTTTGTTGCACAGTTCCTTCTCAAAAACGAAACTATGGACGAAGAGCAGTTCAAGGCTGCTATGGAAATGGATAATCCTACCATAGAGTCGATAGAGGATATAGCCTTTAGAAAGCAGCAGAAGAGCGATGAGGAGAACGATACAGCACACAAAAATAACGCCAAGGCAGAAGAGGAGGTGCGCCTTCGCAGAGAAGAGCTTGCCAAGAGAATGCAAAATGGCGAGGAACTGACTGAGGATGTTCTTTCCGATATATTCTCGAAAAAATATACTGCATATGCAGGCGAAGAAGCCGTAGATGCTCCCGATGAGGAGAAAAACGATACAGATAATCAGTCAGAGGAAAACAAGTAATATAAAAGGGTAGCCGAGTGGCTACCCTTTTATATATCAAAAACTGCCGCTTAATTCGCGGCAGTTTTGTTTTTTATATTATATTGCGTGGATGCCGTTTGCAGCATCGGCATTTGCATCAAGCTTATATTTCTGCTGTTTTCTCCAATCGAAGTACTTGATAGCAACCTGCTCGAAGAGTGCGAGGGAAAGAAGATCCTCGTCCTGCTCGCTGTAGGGAGCAACTCTCTCGCGGAGAGAATCAATCTCGGGAGCGATCTTGTCTGCGGGTCTGTAATCGATGATCTCGTCATTGCCAATTATCTTCTTCTTGAAGTCCTCTGAGATAGGAGCGGGGCATTTACCGTATTCGCCGCGAACGAGTCCCTTGAATTCCTTGGTAACTCTAGCGTATCTGCCCTCGTTAGCAAAGAGAACGTTGTTAACAGCCTGTGTACCAACAATCTGCGAGGTGGGGGTTACGAGAGGAGGGAACCCTGCATCTGCACGCACGTTCGCAACTTCTTCAAGAACTGCATCAAGCTTATCCGACTTGCCAGCTATCTTAAGCTGGCTGATAAGGTTAGAGAGCATGCCGCCGGGAACCTGATAGCGAAGCGCGTTAACATCGACCTTGAGTACCTTGGGGTCGATAAGACCGGATGCAAGATAGTCCTCTCTGATCTTGTTGAAGTGCTTTGCAACTACGTCAAGCTTTGCAAGATCAAGACCGGTATCATAAGGAGTGCCCTGGAGAGTGGCAACGAGTGATTCGGTGGGAGTATGTGACGTACCCATAGCAAGAGGGGAAATAGCGGTATCAACACCGTCAACACCTGCCTCGATAGCCTTGAGAAGTGTCATTGAGCCGAGACCTGCGGTGTAGTGGCAATGAAGATTTACGGGAATGGAAACGCTGTTCTTAATGGTCTTAACAAGCTGATATGCCTCATAGGGCTTGAGAAGTCCCGACATATCCTTGATGCAGATGGAGTTGGCGCCCATCTCCTCGAGCTGCTTTGCATACTGTGCGAAGCCCTCGTTGGTATGGAAGGGAGAGGTGGTGTAGGAAATTGCCGCCTGAACGTGACCCTTTTCCTTAATCGTAGCCTTGATAGCTGTTTCAAGGTTTCTTGCATCGTTAAGCGCGTCGAAGATACGAATTATATCAATACCGTTAGCGATAGACTTCTGAACGAAGTATTCAACAACGTCGTCAGCGTAGTGACGGTAGCCGAGAATGTTCTGTCCTCTGAAGAGCATCTGAAGCTTGGTATTCTTAACGTGATCCTTTATAGTTCTGAGTCTTGCCCAAGGATCCTCGTGAAGGAAGCGAAGGCAGGAATCGAAGGTAGCACCGCCCCAAGCCTCAAGAGAATAATATCCAACTCGATCCATAGCATCGAGTATCGGAATCATCTCTTCGGTAGTCATACGGGTTGCCGCAAGCGACTGATGGGCATCACGAAGGACGGTTTCTGTAATTAAAACTTTAGCCATTTTTTATTATCCTTTCAAAAGATTTATTCCTTAGCGGAAGAAGCTGAGGAATACACCTGCCGCAACGGCAGAGCCGATAACGCCGGCAACGTTGGG
>CAYXAC010000178.1:0-2876 GCA_964463025.1 uncultured Ruminococcus sp. | reverse complement strand
AGGTATCGGACTTCAGTTTGCCGTAGGATACTCGGTCGGTTTCCTTGTATACTTCTTCGGCACTCTCTTCACCGGTGCTAATTTCGGCCCTGCATGGATGAATATCCTCGGCTTTGTGGTAATAGGTATAATTGTAGCTGTACTCGCCATCCTTATAATTAAGAAAGATAAGGAAATGAAGGCAGAGTATGAGCAGAAGAATGTTTCTGCCGTAAAGGTGTAAATTATGGGTGAGAATATCATACCTATTCTTATAATAGTCCTTGTTGTTGGTTTTGCCGTAGCGTATATAATCAAGGCAAAGAAATCCGGCCAGAAATGCATCGGCTGTCCCGACAGCTCTGCCTGCTCGGGCAAGTGCTCGAGTTGCAGCTGCGGCTGTCAATCGGCAGAGAACGAAGAAAAATAAACAAAAAAGAGCAACCGAGAAAATCGGTTGCTCTTTTATTTGACATCGGTGAAAAAATGTGCTAAAATATAGTCAGTAATAAAAAACGAGGTTTTTATGGAAAACAGACGATATAAGCTTGGAGTAATCGACCTTTATTCCGTGGCTAAAAATGAAACCGAGATAGAAAGCACTCCCGCAATTTTGGTCACTCTTAGCGACGGGGTGGATAAGTCGAGGCTTGCGACTGCTTTGCAAGAGGCGCTGACTCACTTTCCGATTTTCGCTACAACCTTGGAATATAAAGGTGGCTATGCGCTCGTCAGCCACGATGGCGAGCTGCCGATTATCTACTCACCTTTTGAAAAAAGACCCGAGTATTTCGGCAAGGAAAGCGGTGGATATCTTTTCAGATTTTGCGTCAATGAGAGGGAGATCGCTTTTGAATGGTCGCGGATTCTGACCGACGAATACGGTGCGCGCGATTTTCTTATGGCGGTTCTCTCTGCTTATTTCGGCGAGCCTATTGAGCCGCCAAGCGCTGATGCGATAGACGTATTACTCGAAAGACTTACCGAGAGAGGTATAGGTGCCGCTTCGGGCGGCGCGTCGGGTAACGAAAAGCCTGGGGCGAGCGCAAAAAAGGACTATTCAAAAATAAAAAACACTCACGCTCCAACGAGGAAGAATCCGAATGGCGCTACCTTACATACTCTGCGCGTCGGTCTTAGCGAGCTTCGCGCCGCATCGGGCAGAAACGATGCATCCTGTGAGTCGGTTATAATACCGATTTTTTCGAACGTTCTGTACAGACGCGTCAAGGAAATCGAGGGCGCGAGCATTACTGCCGACGTTACCTTTGACTGCCGCGAGGCAGGCCTTGACTCAATGCATAATTTCACGGTGTCGAAGATTATGACCTATTCTGGTGTCCTAGGCAGAACCGACGTAGGGCGCGTAATGGAGATTTACGAGAAAATGCTTATCTCGGCAAAGGATAGCCTCAAGGACGAGGCAGAGCGAACGATAAAAGCGGTGAAGCCGCTTGTTAGCTTACGCCCCAGAATACTTGCCGACCTTGCCTCGCTCGTGGTTTCCAAGGCGGTGAAGCAGGAGAAAAGTGATTTTTCGTTCGTGAACCTCGGTGAATTAAAGCTTTCAAAGAGAGTTAAAAACGGCGTTAAAGACATCAGGATATGCGCCATTCCCGATTCGGCTGATACCGGCATCTCGGTTCTTACACTATCCGATGAGCTTGTCGTAACTATAACCGAGAATTATATTGACGATAAAATTATATTCGACTTCGTAGGAATTTCAAAAATGCTTGGCATAAGCTTCCGCGAGGAAAAGACCGAAGCATTTACGCAGTCGCGTCTAAAGCTTAAATAAATAAAAACGGTTAGGACATAATGATATGCACTTCATAATCCTAGCCGTATTTATTTTTTCTCACGGAGTAAATTCCAGAGAGGATTATTTTTTTTGCCTCATTTGCCTTTTGCTGTGACATTGGTGCAAGTCCGTCAAGCGCGTAGGGAATTCCAAGATCCCTATATTTATTTACACCGAGCGTGTGATAGGGCAGTACGTCAAGCGCGTGCAGATTCTTGAGCCCACCGATGAATTTACCAAGCTCAAAAAGACTTTCCTTATCATCGGTATATCCCTCAACAACCACGTGGCGTACCCATATAGGCACTCGCTTTTCTTCGAGGTATTTAGCAAATCCGAGAATATTCTCATTTCCGTGTGAGGTCAGCTCTCTGTGCCTTGCCGAGTCAATATGCTTTATATCCAGCATAACCAGGTCGGTGTGACGCATTAATTTATCAAGCTTTTCGCGGTAAGCGTTATCGGCGTTCGAGAATGTGATTCCCGAGGTGTCAATGCAGGTATGAATGCTCTCTTTTTTCGCCTTTTCAAACAATTCAAGAAGAAAATCTATCTGCAAAAGTGGTTCGCCGCCGCTGACTGTGATACCGCCGTTTGAATAAAAGCTTCGATTTTTCAGAAATTCCTCGATAACCTCATCTGCCGTTACTGATGTGCCGCCGTGAATTGCCCATGTATCAGGGTTGTGGCAGTAAAGGCAACGCATAGGACAGCCCTGCATAAAGAGGACGTATCTTATACCCGGTCCGTCGAGAGTGCCAAAGGATTCCTTCGAGTGAATATATCCTACCATACAGAGCTCCTTTCGTTTTAATAAGATTATATATCAAAATTTGTATAAAATCAATACCTTTACAAAAGGCTGTTTCAAAAATTTTTGTTTGAAACAGCCTTTTTCTTTAATTAAATCTGTTCGTGGAAGGTTCTTGAAATAACCTCGTCCTGCTGCTCCTTTGTGAGCTTTACAAAGTTCACGGCATAGCCGCTGACGCGTACGGTCAGCTGAGGATATCTTTCGGGGTGCTTCTGTGCGTCAAGAAGCGTTTCCTTAGAGAAAACGTTTACGTTCAGGTGGTGTCCACCCTTAGCTACA
>CAYXAC010000177.1:2020-2888 GCA_964463025.1 uncultured Ruminococcus sp. | reverse complement strand
CGCATTACCTTCTTGGCTTTGAGCACGCCCTTGCCCGAGCGAAGGAGTCCGCCCGCAACCTTGGCAGGTCTGACACCCGTAAGTATACCCCAAGGCGGTGTGTGACCAAGAAGCTCCTTACCTGCTGCAAAAACAGCTCTGCCAACGGCAACCGATTCGTGAGTACCGAAGGTTACCTCCTCGTCGAGATAAACTGTCTCGGTAGCCTCGCACAGCTTGTCGTTAAGCTTTATGGAAATATATGCAGAAACCGCATTACCGCCCTTGTCGGAATAGACGTCGACGGCAACCTCGGGTACCCCCTCGCCCGGCACCTCGTTTTCGCCAAAGGTCGCACCCGGGAAAAATACCATACACAGAGTCTGCACGTAATATTTATTTATATTACCGTTTATTTTGAGAATCATCGGATTACTTCCTTAAAACACTGGAATCCATAACAATAGTAACAGGTCCATCGGTTGACATCTCGGTACGCATATCCGCGCCGAAAACGCCCGACTCGCATTTACCAACTCTTGCCGCAAGCTCGGACTTGAAGAACTCATAAAGCTCGTCAGCCGCTGCAGGCGGTGCGGAGTTGAAATAATCGGGACGGTTACCGTGAGCATAGTTAGCGTTAAGCGTAAAGTTGGATACGACAAGAGCCTCGCCGCCAACGTCCTTAATGGACAAATTCATTTTATCGTTCTCATCGCTAAAAATACGAAGCTTAGATATCTTCTCTGCAAGCAAAGTTGCATCAAGACGCTCGTCGCCCTTTTTGACACCAAGAAGAATATAAAGTCCCTTACCTATCTCGCCCGACTTGACACCGTCGGCAATCACGGTAGCTCCGTTTACTCTTTGAATTACTGCAAGCATATTT
>CAYXAC010000177.1:0-2010 GCA_964463025.1 uncultured Ruminococcus sp. | reverse complement strand
AGCCTCTGGTCACCGAAATCACGTGAGGAACCGAGCGCAGACGTGAAACTATTGAATCGTAATGCGAAATGTTCTTACAGCCGATTACGATATTGATGATATTCTCGCCATTTTTCGACACCTGCGTGTTTATCTGCGAAATAGACACCTTCATATCCGCAAGCGCAACCGAAATTCCCGCAAGAACACCGATTCCGTCCTCGGCAGAAATCTGAAGCATAGCCTCGTAGAGCGATGTCTGCGTACTTTCGGCAATATCCCACTCTGCTCTCACCCAACGCGCAAGGTTATCCTCATTACCGCGTGACTGTATAACGTTCGGGCAATCCGCCTTGTGAACAGAAACACCGAAGCCGCGTGTAACAAATCCAACGATTTTATCACCGGGCAAAGGATTACAGCACTTGGCAAACTTGACCTGACAGCCCGCCTCGCCATCTATGATAATGCCGCCAGAGCTTCTCATACGCTTGTTAACCTGCGTCAGCTTGAGCTTCGAAAGCTCTTCCTCGGGAGTGGGAGGAGGCAAATCGTGTGCATGCAACTTATCAATTTCGTCTTTAATTTTAGGCAGAAATCTCTGTAACGAAATTCCACCGAATCCGAGGGTGTTGTAGAAGTCGTCAGCGGTATGAATGCCGACCTTCTTTGCAATGGTAGTGATAATCTCGTTAACCTCGGCTTCGCTGAGCGACTTTGAGATACGTTTGATCTCTCTGTCGACCTCCGCCTTACCTACCTGAATATTCTCAGGTCTTTTTTCTTTCTTGAACCATTGTCTGATCTTGCTCCTCGCCTGACCGGTCTTAACTATCTTGAGCCAATCACGGCTTGGTCCCTTTGAGGACTGCGAGGTGATAATTTCTATAATATCTCCGTTGCCGGGAATTCTGTCAATCGGAACGATAACGCCGTTGATCTTCGCGCCCGTCATCTTGTTACCGACTGCCGAGTGAATTGCATAGGCAAAGTCGATAGCCGTAGAGCCAAGCGGCAGAGATATAACGTCACCCTTGGGAGTGAAAACGAAGGTTTCGTCGTGGAAAATATCGGTTTTAAAAGAGTGAATGAACTCATCGGGATCGCGAGTGTTCTCATCCGACTCAAGAAGCTGCGAAATCCAACGGAGCTTCTCATCAATATTTGTGCCCGATTTCTCCCCGCTTTTATATTTCCAATGCGCCGCAATACCATATTCCGCCTCGGCGTGCATCTGCCTCGTACGGATCTGCACTTCAAAAGGAATACCGCTGTTACCGATAACCGTAGTGTGAAGTGAACGGTAAAGGTTAGGCTTGGGAGTAGAAATATAATCCTTAAATCTACCCGGAATAGACTTGAACATCTCGTGAACAAGACCAAGCGAGGTATAGCACTCAAGCTCGGTTTCCACAATTATACGAACGGCATAGAAGTCGTATATCTCGTCAAAAGCTTTATTTGAGGTATACATCTTACGATAAAGGCTGTAAACAGACTTCACACGTCCCTCAAGCGTAAAGGAGATATGATTCTCCTCAAGCTTCTCGCGAATCTGCTCCTTTGCTTCCTCTATAAACGTACGGCTTCTGCCGTACTTCTTGTCAATCTCCTCGTGTACCTCCTCGTAACCGACGTTATCGAGGTAGAAAAGACTGATATTCTCAAGCTCCTGCTTGATACGTTGAATACCGAGTCGGTGTGCAAGAGGGGCGTAGATATACATTGTTTCGAGCGCAATAGCGCGCTGACGATCCTCCTTCTTTGCAGAAAGAGTACGCATATTGTGAAGTCTGTCGCACAGTTTAATGAAAATAACCCTGATATCCTTATTCATAGCAAGTAGCATCTTACGGATATTCTCAATGTGCGCTTCCTCCTTGTCGGCAACCTGAACCTGAATTATCTTCGTCAGGCCGTCAACAAGCATAGCAACATCCTTGCCGAACATCTTGGCAAGAACCTCAAGGCTGGTCTTTTCAGCGCAGTCCTCCACCGTGTCGTGAAGAAGCGCCGCGCAGATAGAATCAG
>CAYXAC010000176.1:0-2915 GCA_964463025.1 uncultured Ruminococcus sp. | reverse complement strand
GCAGAGCGACATAGCGTTTGCAAGAAGATTCTCGTCTTCGCCGTAATGATCCACTACGGTCATCTTGTTCTGAGTAAGAGTACCGGTCTTATCCGAGCAGATAATCTGCGTACAACCGAGCGTTTCAACCGCCGTGAGCTTACGGATAATTGCGTTTCTCTTTGACATATTCGTAACGCCGATAGAGAGAACTATGGTTACAACGGTAGCAAGTCCCTCGGGAATTGCCGCTACGGCAAGAGATATGGCAATCATAAACGAGTTGAGAATAGGCTCAAATCCGATTCCGTCACGAATAAGCTGAACTGCGAAAATAACCACGCAAATTCCAATAACGAGATAGGTGAGGATCTTTGAAAGTCCTGCAAGCTTGATCTGCAGAGGAGTTTTTCCTTCATCTGCCTGCGCAAGAGCATCGGCAATCTTACCCATCTCGGTGTTCATACCGGTATCGGTAACGACCGCCTTGCCTCGTCCGTAAACAACGGTCGAGCCCATAAATACCATATTCTTTCGGTCACCGAGCGGAACGTCGTTGTTTGCATCGGTTGTGAGCGCTTCCACACGCTTATCAACAGGAACGGACTCACCCGTGAGCGCAGCTTCCTCAATCTTCATAGAAGCGCATGTCAGAATACGCGCATCGGCAGGAACTGCGTCACCCGCTTCAAGCACGATAATATCGCCGACTACCAAATCTTCGCTGGGAATTAAAATCTGCTTTCCGTCACGAATTACCTTGCTTTGTGCCTTTGACATTTCCTGCAAGGCTTCAATAGCTTTTTCAGCCTTGCTTTCCTGGAAAACACCAAGAATTGCATTGATGATAACAACGGCAAGAATGATTACAACATCGGCAGGGAACTCAAAGCCGTGCTGCAAGCCGTTATAGATTTCAACGCCTGCGGATATTGCTGCCGCAACTAATAGAATAATAGTCATCGGCTCTGCGAGCTGCTTTAAGAAGCGATGAAGAAGTGATTCCTTTTTAGCTTCAACCAACTTGTTTTTTCCGTTTTTCTCAAGTCTTGTGCCTGCTTCGGCAGAGCTAAGACCGTCCGAGGTGCTTTGAACCTCGTCAATAACGGAAGATGTGTCCTCGAGATAAAATTTCATTTTTTCTCCTTTTTATTTTAGAGCCTAGGCTCAAAATTAACGAAAGAATACAAAAAAAGACCTTTGCAGCCCTTCGACTGCAAAGGTCTTGCTACCTGTGGTATCAGTCCGACAACCGAGCTGTAATGCTGTGATGACGATTGCCGCAGACGCATAAACGTCCAGCTACTCCCCTTTATGTGTTTTATTTTACACCAAGTTCTTGGCTTTGTCAAGAACATTTTGTTAATTTAATTATAACAACTTAATTCCTGCCGCTTTACAGCCCTCGACGGTGTCCTTGTCCCAGATGCTTGACTGCACCTCGCCGATATGCGCCGAGCCCATCATAAGCATACAGAGTCTTGACTGACCGATACCGCCGCCGATTGTCAGCGGAAGCTCGCCTGCAAGAAGCGCCTTGTGGAAGGGGAGCGTGCGTCTGTCGTCGCAGCCACGCTCGGTGAGCTGCCTTGAGAGCGATTCCTCGTCAACTCTGATACCCATAGAGGAAATCTCGAATGCGTGGCCGAGCACCTCGTTGTAGAAGAGAATATCTCCGTTGAGCGCCCAGTCATCGTAGTCGGGAGCTCTGCCGTCGTGCGGCTCGCCATTCTTGAGCTTGCCGCCAATCTGCATAAGTAGCACGGTGCCGTGCTTCTTGGTTATAGCATCCTCGCGCTCCTTTGCGGTGAGGTCGGGGTACATCTCTAGAAGCTCCTCGGTCGTAATTGCAAAGAGCTTTCGCTCGAGCTTGACCGAAAGCTCGGGAAAGTCAACGCGCAAAAGGTCGTTCGTGTCGCAGATAACGTTAACGATTTTCTGTGCCGTGTCAATGAGGTAGTCGAGAGTTCTCTCCTCTCTTGTTATAACCTTTTCCCAGTCCCACTGGTCGACGTAGATTGAATGAATATTATCAAGCTCCTCGTCACGTCTTATCGCGTTCATATCGGTATAAAGACCGTTGCCCACGTAGAAGTGATACTCCTTTAGCGCGAGTCTTTTCCACTTCGCGAGTGAGTGAACAACCTGACCGCACTCACCGACAGCGGGAATATCGAAGCTGACGGGACGCTCGAAGCCGTTTAGGTTGTCGTTAAGACCCGAGCCCTCGGTAACGAACAGAGGCGCGGATACACGCTTGAGATTAAGCGCTGCCGAAAGCCTGGTCTGAAAGGTCTGCTTGATAAATGAAATTGCCTTTTGCGTCTTGTAGACGTCAAGAGGAGAAGAATAGTTTTCGGGAATAAAGAGCTTACTCATAGTTGCTCCTTTGCGTAATTTTTATTTTACTGCCGTGCTTCTGAGCATTACGTCGTGGTAACCGCCCTCAACGATACTCGTTGCGGAAACGAGAGTGAGTTTTGCTTTTTCCTGAAGCTCAGGGATAGTTATAGCACCGCAGTTGCACATAGTGGATTTTACCTTATAGAGCGATTTCTCCACGTTGTCGTGCAGAGGACCTGCGTAGGTAACGTAGGAGTCAACGCCTTCCTCAAAGTTGAGCTTTGCCTTGCCGCCAAGGTCGTATCTCTGCCAGTTTCTTGCTCTGTTAGAGCCCTCGCCCCAGTACTCCTTAACGTACTGACCGTTGACCATAGTCTTGGGAGTGGGCGACTCGTCGAATCTTGCGAAATATCTGCCGAGCATGAGGAAGTCTGCGCCCATAGCAAGCGCGAGAGTCATATGATAGTCGTGAACGATACCGCCGTCGGAGCAGATAGGAATATACACGCCTGTCTCCTTGTAGTACTCGTCACGCGCAGCAGCAACCTCGATTACCGCGCTCGCCTGACCGCGACCGATACCCTTGGTCTCAC